>NZ_JAPYOK010000113.1:0-89247 GCF_028283155.1 Candidatus Poriferisodalis multihospitum
TCCGAGACGGAGCCAGCAGAGGGTGATCCGGAGCCCATCGAGAGGCGCTCGGTCTGGCACGGCCCGTTCGGCTGGTGCGACACACCGGTGTTCGACGGCGAAGTACTGCGGCGCGGCCACACGATCATGGGACCGGCACTCGTCGAGGAGCTGACCACGACGGTTGTTGCACGACCGGGTGACCGCCTGTGGGTTGATGCGAACGGTGACCTGTTCATCGATCTGGCACCCACCGACGAAACCGAGAGTGCCTCAGGGTCGGGCGATGCGTCCGTCTCCCGCAGCGTCCAATCCGGCCGGGTTCGCAGCGCTTCGAATGGGGTCGAGCTTGACCCGATCGTGCTCGCGGTCATGCAGAACCGACTCGACCAGATCAGCAAGCACATGGGCTGGGTGATGACGCGTACCGCGCGCAGCACGATCTTCAGCCAGAGCCACGATTTCTCGTGCTATGTGACGACGCCCGACGGGACGCTGGTGGCCAATGCCGACGGCATCCCCATCCACACCGGCGGCGGCGGATTTGCCGTGCGTGCGTTGTTGAAGCGCTACGAAGGACGCATCAACCCGGAGGATGTCTTCCTACTGTCGGACCCCTACGTGGCGGGCGGCAACCACCTGCCCGACTGGGTCATCGCCAGGCCAGTGTTCACGGCTGAGGAGAGCAGCGAGCCCACGCTCGTCGGCTTCTGCTGCAATCGTGCCCACCAGTCCGACATCGGCGGCGGGCTCGCCGGCACCTACAACCCCGAGGCGACCGAGATCTGGCAAGAGGGCATCCGGCTGCCGGTCATGAAGCTGATCGAGGCCGGCAAGGTCCGCGACGACCTGTGGGAGCTGCTGCTCATCAACTGCCGGACGCCCGAACTGCTCGACGGCGATCTGCTGGCGATGCTGGGCTCCACACGCATCGGTGCCGAGCGGGTCCTCGGCCTGGTGGCCGAACTTGGCGTCGAGCCCTACCTGGCCTACCTCGACGGCGTGCTCACCCACGGCGAGCGACGCATGCGCGCAGCCATCACCGAGCTGCCCGACGGCGCCTATTACGGCGAGGATCGCACCGACAACGACTGCTTCGGTCCGGCCGACATCGCCGTGCGCGTGCACCTGAGCGTCGACGGTGACGAGATGACGCTCGACTTCACCGGCACCGATCCGCAGATCGACGGCTTCAAGAACAGCTCGCTGGCCAACACCTACTCCTCGGTGTTCCTGGCCGTGTCGTCATTCTTCGACACATCGATCCCGCGCAACGAGGGCACCTACCGGCCGCTGACGATCATCGCCCCCGAGGGCAGCATCGTGAACGCCCTGCCGCCGGCGCCGATGACGATGAACACGGTTTTCGTGGCCCACGAGATCGTGATCGCCGTATGGCAGGCGCTCGCGCACGCCGACCCCGACCGGGCCTGTGCCGCATGGTCCAAGACCATGCACGGCCATGTCGCCGGGCGCCGCGACGACGGCACCACCTGGGTGATGTACCAGTGGCACGCGATGGCCACGCCCGGCGCCACCGCCGAGCGTGACGGCTTCCCGCAGATGGGGCACCTCATCACGCTCGGCGGCCTCGACCTGCCGAACCTGGAGTTCCACGAACAGATGTATCCCGTCCGGTATGTCCGCCACGAGCAGCGCTGCGACAACGCCGGCCCGGGGCAGCGGCGCGGCGGCACCGGCGTGCGGTACGAGGCCGACATTCTGGAGCCCGCCATCTGGTCGTTCCGGGCCGAGGGGCTGGACACGCCGACCGGGCACGGTGTGCGCGGCGGCGGCACTGGTGGCGTCGGCTTGGAGTGGATCGTCCCCGTCGACGCGGAGCACGACGGCCCGACGTTCGTGCCGCCCAAGTACGGCGTGAAGCGGATGGGTCCCGCACGCATGATCGCCGACACGCCCGGCGGGGGCGGCTGGGGCGACGCGTTCGAGCGCGAGCCCGACGCCGTGCTGCGAGACGTGATGGACGACGTCGTCAGCGTCGAGGGCGCCCGCCGCGACTACGGCGTAGTCATCGGCGACGACGGTCGATCCGTCGACTTCGAAGCGACCTCCCGGCTGCGCGCAGCCGACCGAACCGCTGCGCCGACCGGCTGAGCCCCCGCCCGAGACCCGAACAGGGAGACGCTGTCCATGACGCTCGTGCTCGTTCACGGCAACCCCGAGACGACCGCCATCTGGGACCCGATGCGCGCCGCCCTCGAGCGCCACGGCATTGGTCCCGACGATGTCGTGGCGCTGTCGCCCCCCGGCTTCGGCGTGCCGTCACCCGACGGCTTCGGCGCCACCATGAACGAGTACCGGGACTGGCTCGCGGCTGAGCTGGAGGGGCTGCTCGCGGCAGGCACCGAGCACGTGGACCTGCTGGGGCACGACTGGGGCGGCGGTCATGTCATGCGCATCGCCATGGAGCGACCGGATCTGATCCGGTCGTGGTGCACCGACGTCATCGGCCTGTTCGACGCGGACTACGTCTGGCACGACGCGGCGCAGCTCTGGCAAACGCCCGACGGCGACGCATCCATAGCGCGCATGATCAGCCGTCCCGACCCCGAGCGAATCGCGTTCTACGCCGGCCTCGGCATGGGACCCGAGGTGGCCCAATCCGTCGTGCCGCACATCAACGCCGACATGGGCCGGTGCATCCTGGCGCTGTACCGCGACGCTGCCCAGCCCGCCATGGCCGATCTCGGCTTCAACATCGCCGCAGCCGGCCAGCGGCCCGGCCTGTGCATTTTGGCGGCCGGCGACCACTTCACCGGCGGCGGTGTCATGCACCGCCGCATCGCCACCCGCGCCGGCGCCAGAGTCACGGAGTTGCTCGACGTCGGCCATTGGTGGATGTGCGAGAACCCGGGCCTCGCGGCGCACACTGTGGCGAACTGGCTGGCATCGCTCGACAGAACTGGGGCGGCGTCAGCCGGGGCCTGATCGAACTGCCCTGCAGCACGTCTTGCGGCGCACAGCGCCTGCCGAGCATTGGGCTACTGTCGCGGCTGATGCCGGGCCGACCGCGGCCGGGCACGCCGTTCTGAACGCAATCCGGCACCCTGCGCGGGGTGCCCGCCACAAGGGGGCAAGCGATGGCCGCATCGGGTTCGATCCTGGGGAATCCTGTTCAGCGCAAGGAAGATCCTGGGCTGCTGACCGGGGCGAATCACTACGTGGACGACCTCGACGTCGACGCGGCGCGGGTCGCCTTCGTGCGATCGCCGGAGGCCCACGCCGAGATCACCTCCATCGACACCTCCGACGCCTCGTCCATGCCGGGCGTCGTGGCGGTGTACACCGCGGAGAACCTGCCGATGGATGCCTTCCAAGGCTTCCCGATGATGCCGCCGGATTTCAACCGGCCGCCATTGGCAGCAGGCCGCGTGCGCTTCGTCGGCGACATGGTGGCCGCCGTGGTGGCGGAAACCCAGGCGCAGGCGAACGATGCCGCCGAGGCCGTGTACGTCGAGTACAGCCCGCTGCCGGTTGTCTCGGACTTCGAGCGAGCTGCAGATCCCGACTCGCCCGTCGTGTGGGACGGGCAGCCGTCCAACGTGTGCTTCCCCTTCGCCATCCCGGGCCCAGATGAGGAGACCGGCGAGCGGCCGGGAGTTGATGCTCTCGCAGGCGCCGACCAGGTCGTCTCGGAGCGCATCGTCACCCAGCGCTTGGCCGGTGCCCCGATGGAGGCCAACGGGTGCGTAGCCGTCCCCGGCGATGACGGCAGCATGACCATGCACCTGTCGGTGCAGAATGCCCACTCCCAGCATGAGGCGCTCGCCCCGGCACTCGGCCTGGAGCCCGATCAGCTGCGCGTGACCGCACCGTGGGTGGGCGGCGGCTTCGGCCCGAAGGCCGCGGTGTACCCCGAGTACATCGTGGTGGGCAAGGCGGCCCAGGAGCTGGGCCGTCCCGCCAGGTGGACCGAGAACCGCACCGAGAACATGCTGTCGATGGTGCAGGGCCGCGCCATGGTGATGAACGTCGAAATGGGCGTGCGCAACGACGGCAGCATCGTGGGCCTGAAGGCGAACGTGATTGCCGACGCCGGCGCGTACCCCATCATCGGCGCGATCCTGCCGATGCTGACCGGCATGCTCAGCCAGGCCGTGTACGACATCCCCGTCATCGACTTCGTCTCGCAGACGGTCATCACCAACACCACGCCAATCGGCGCGTACCGCGGCGCCGGGCGTCCAGAGGCGACCCAGATGGTGGAGCGCATCCTGGACAAGGCCGCTGCCGCGATCGGCATGGACCCGGCCGAGATCCGGCGCAAGAACTACCTGCAGCCCGACGCCTTCCCGACCGCCCTGCAGACGGGCGTCAGCTACGACTCCGGCGAGTACGAGCAGGCCCTCGACGCCGTGCTCGAAGCATCCGGCTATGCCGATCTGCGAGCCGAGCAGCAGGCTCGGCGCGACTCCGGTGATTCGAGGCTGCTGGGCATCGGCGTGTCGTCCTACGTGGAGATCACCGCTCCGGTGGGGCTGCACGTGGAATACGGCAGCACTGAGGTGCACGAAGACGGCACGGCCACCATCCGGGTGGGTACGTCCAGCCACGGTCAGGGCCACGACACGGCGTTCAGCCAAATCGTCGAGGGAGTGCTGGGCATTCCCATGGAGCAGGTCACCCACCTCGACGCCGACACGGCCGAGGTGCCATCGGGTGCGGGCACGCTGGGCTCTCGCTCGCTGCAGACGGCCGGCTCGGCGGTGTACCTGTCGAGCCAGGCAGTGCTGGAGAAGGGCAAGCAGCTCGCCGCACACCTGCTCGAGGCATCTGCTGACGACATCGTGGTGGCCGAAGGCGGGCTTGCCGTTGCCGGCGTGCCGACCAGCTCGGTGAGCTGGGCCGACATCGCGCAGCTGGCCAACGACGACAGCGCCCGCCCGTCCGGTCTCGAGGCAGGCCTGATGGCCGAGGAGAACTTCGACGGGACCGATTCCACGTTCCCGTTCGGCTCCCATGTGGCCGTCGTCGAAGTCGACCGCGACACCGGCGAGGTCGAACTGGTGCGCCACGTGGCGGTCGACGACTGCGGCACCATCATGAATCCGCTCATCGTGAACGGCCAGCAGCACGGCGGCATTGCCCAAGGCATCGCGCAGGCGCTGTACGAGCACGTCGAGTACGACGGCGACGGCCAGCCCCGCAACCCGAGCCTCGGCGACTACTTGGTGCCGTCGGCGGCGGAACTGCCGAGCTTCGAGGTGTCCAACACCGAGACCGCCAGCCCGCGCAACCCGCTGGGCGCCAAGGGCATCGGCGAGTCGGGCACGATCGGCTCCACGCCGGCAGTGCACAACGCGGTGTGCGATGCGGTGGCCCACCTGGGCATCGGCCACATCGACATGCCCTGCAGCCCGCAGAATGTCTGGCGGGCACTGCAGAACGCCTGACCCCGCGCAGTGCCCCTGGGGGCATTAGCGATTGATCGGCCTCGCTGCACGTGCGGGATCGTCCTAAGCCCGTCCGTTAGGTTGCCGTGATGCTCTCGTGGAACGAGATCAGGGTGCGTGCTGCCCGGTTCGCTGCGGAGTGGGCGGATGCTTCGTCTGAGACGAGCGAAACGCAGAGCTTCTACGACGCATTCTTCGATGTGTTTGGCAAGCGTCGGCGTGATGTCGCCCGCTACGAGGAGCACGTCAAGAAGCTGGATGACTCGCACGGCTTCATCGACTTGTTCTGGCCCGGGGTGCTGCTGGTGGAGCAAAAGAGCGCGGGGCGCAGCCTGACTGCCGCTGCCGAGCAGGCGGGTATCTACTTCGATGCCATACCTGAGCGTGAGCGGCCGCGCTACCAACTCTTGTGCGATTTCAAGACGTTCGAACTGCTCGACCGCGACACGCGTGAGGAGATCCGGTTCCCGCTGGCCGAGCTACCCGATCAGGTCGAGAATTTCGCGTTCATTGTCGGTCAGCGGCGCCGGGCACTGCGGGAAGAGGACCCGGTCAACATCGAGGCCTCCGAGTTGATGGGCCGGCTACACGACGCACTCGATGAATCCGGTTACCAGGGCGACGATCTCGAGCGGTTCTTGGTACGCATGGTGTTCTGCATGTTCGCCGACGACTCGGGGATCTTCCCCCGTCAGGACATGTTTCTGCATCTGGTGGAGGACCGCACCTCAGTCGACGGTTCTGATCTAGGTCTGTGGCTCACGCGGCTGTTCGAAGTGCTGAACAAGCCGGCTGATCAGCGGCAGCGCAAGCTGGACGAGGACATGGCCAAGTTCCCTTACGTGAACGGTGAACTGTTCGCTGAGCGGCTGGAGACCCCTGACTTCGACAGCGAGATGCGCGCGGCGCTGCTAGACGCATGCCGGTTCAACTGGTCCAAGACGTCGCCGGCGATCTTCGGCGCGCTGTTCCAGTCCGTGATGGAGCCGATCGAGCGCCGTTCCCAAGGTGCCCACTACACTACCGAGCAGAACATCCTTCGGGTGATCGAACCGCTGTTCCTTGACGACCTGCGAGCAGAGTTTGACACCCTCGTAACCAAGCACAGCGGTGAAGCGGTAGCCGAGCTCTACCGATTCCGGAATCGCCTCGGCGAGCTGCGATTCTTCGATCCGGCATGCGGATGCGGCAACTTTCTGATCATCGCCTACCGAGAGCTACGCCTACTTGAGATCGACATTCTTGATGAGATCGCGGCGCGTACCCGTGCGTCGGCCCAGCAGGTGATGCCATTCGAAGTGAAATCGGTGATCGACGTCGACCAGTTCTACGGCATCGAGATCAGCGAATTCCCGGCGCGCATCGCCGCCACCTCGTTGTGGATGATGGATCATCTCATGAACCGGGAACTCGCCGACACCTTCGGCGAGCCGTATGTGCGTATCCCGCTTGAGAAGTCGCCCCACATCGAAGTCGACGACGCACTGGAGCTCGACTGGGCGACATTCCTGCCGCCCGAGGAGTGCTCCTATGTGTTCGGCAACCCACCCTTCATCGGTGCCAAGTATCAGAGCATCGAGCAGCGAGCGCAGGTACACCGCGTCGCCCAACTCGGCGGCAGCGGCGGGACACTCGACTACGTCACCGCATGGTTCATACGCGCCGCCGAATACGTCCGCCAAACCGACACCGCGGCAGGCCTCGGACAGCGGCCTCCGCGGATCGGGTTCGTCGCGACCAACTCGATCACCCAAGGCGAACAGGTCGCCCAGTTCTGGCCGATCATCCTCGAGCGTCACGATCTTGAGATCTCATACGCGCATCAAACCTTCGCGTGGGGCTCCGATGCGCGCGGCAAGGCACACGTCCACGTAGTGATCCTCGGCCTCGACCCCGCCGAGCACGTCCCGACGGACCGCCCGTTGTACACCTACCCCGATATCAACAGCGAGCCCCTCGTCGGCACCTGCAAGGCCATCACGCCCTACCTGCTCGACGGCACAAGACTCAAAGACCCGCATCGCCTCGTCAAGTCGGCGAGCCAGCCAATCAACGGCATGCCTCGCCTCAGAATCGGATCAAAGCCGATCGACAACGGCCACTACATCTTTGACAGCGAAGAAAGAGCCCTATTCCTTGACCTGGAGCCGAGTGCTGAGAAGTACTTGAGGCCCTACGTCGGTGCGCGCGAGTATCTCCAAGGCGGTGACCGATGGATTCTCGCCCTGCACGAAGCCTCACCTAAGGACCTATCTGCGTCGCCGCTTGTCAGAGAGCGCATCGCGGCCGTGCGCGACTATCGACGTAGCAGCACGAGCAAGCCGACCCAGCAGCTGGCCGAGACACCACGGCTCTGGCACGTGAACGTCATCCCTCACGAGCCATACCTGGTGCTACCGGAGGTGAGCTCCGAGCGGCGTGAGTACGTGCCCATCGGCTGGCTCGAACCACCGATCATCCCCAGCAACCTGGTCAAAGTTCTCATGGAGGCATCGCTCGCCCAGCTCGGCCTGTTGATGTCGGCGATGCACATGACGTGGCTGCGCGCAGTCGCTGGGCGGATGAAGAGCGACTACCGCTACTCCGTCGGAGTCGTCTACAACACCTTCCCCGTACCCCAAGGCTTCAGCGACGGCGGCGTATCAGCGAAGCTCGACGCTCCCGCCCAAGCCGTGCTCGACGCGCGCGCAGCACATCCCGACGCAGCCCTCGCCGAACTCTACGACCCCGACCTCATGCCGACCGACTTGCGAAAGGCACACCGGGACCTCGACCGCGCCGTCGACCGCCTCTACCGCTCCCGGCCCACCTTCAAGTCAGAATCCGAGCGCCTTCAGCACCTCTTCGGCCTCTACGAACAAATGACAGGCACCCTCCGCCCCTGACGACAGACTTCGCGCTGCATCCGCCGTCAAGATTCGACGCCCTCGAGCACGAACGCGGAGAAGTTCAAGAAGGACATCGCCTTGAGGCTGCATTCCTCGGTGCCGAAGTCAACGCTCTCGCCGTGCAGCACCTGGTGTCGGTTCAACTCTGAGAACCCATCGGGTCTATTGCCAGCGCTCAAGACGAGCGGCCAGCCATCCCACATCAACCCCATGAGTAGCTCGCGCAAGACCCCCTCTCGAAGCTGCTCACGAATGTCTCCAGCGTTGGCGATGACCTTGGTGCTGTAGATGCTCTTGCCGATCGCTTCCTGGCAGATCCCGTCTGCTTGCGTCAGAAACAGCACCACCGACGAGTGGTATTGCCCTTGCCGATGCGCTTCAAACGCTTCGCGCAGGATGCTCTCGCGGTGCGGTACCTGCTGAATCAGTCTCGCTTCAATCTCAGGAGCGTCCTTGCGGAACATCTCCAAGCCGATCTGACGCGCTGACTCGGTCTGCTCAGTATCGGGATCTTCAAGCGCCTGCGCCCAGAAACTGAGTTGCATCAGAGACTTGTCGGACGGCGGGTACCAGCCGTGCCGAGCCAACGCTCGGACCACCTCTGGGTCGAGCATCTGCGCACGAGCAAGCGAGTCCTCGCTCTCAGCGATGTCGTCAATCACCGCAATCTTGATGACCTGAACCGCTTCCAGCGTCTGGCGTATGGCCTCTGGGTGTTCCTCGAACCATCGGCTGATTCGCTTCAAACCCATCGCAAGGCCGTCGGCGAGCCCTTGAAGTGGATCAGTCATCACGTCTGCCGCGCGCGCAGCAGGACCGCGTCATGCCGCTCCGTCTCGCGTGGACCAGCCGAGGCTCCATTGGTCGGCGAACGCCATCGCGCCGACTGGTCACTGCAGGCCCCTCCGGAGCAACGGCACGGCGTGAGCATCCGCCTGTCGCCGACGGTTCGAGAGTCTTCGGAACGAACCTTGGTCCATCCCTCCGTAGCTGAGTTCGTCACTTGCTCGAGTTCCTGGTGCTCTTGGTCCCCGCGTGGCCGAATGCCCAGGCCACGATGTCGTCGACAACCCAGCCGACAGCGCCACGAATGCGAGTCGCGTAGAGCGAGTGCCGGCCATGCTGGTCCGTGGTCCGCATAGGCCACTCCCTACGAAGCAGGCACGACGCATACACCGCCGCGACAACGACCACGCGGATTGCCTTGGGCACCGCATACGCGACGGCCAGTACCAAAGCCGACCACTGGAGCCAGATCGGAATGTCGATGGTGATCACTTTCCTTCTCCTTGCGCCCTGCGACCCAAGCAAGCGCCGCGCGATGCCATGTTGCCGCAAAGGTCTCACCGTTCGGTGGTTGTCTTGGCAGGATGGGCTGTCTGTGGAGACCGGAAGCTGAAGGGGGCCGGTTCGTTGCGCCTACGCCCACCCGGACGCGCCAGTTCGCTCAGGTGTGCCAGAGCGGTAGCGCCCGCTGGCTGCCGCCGTCGTCAAGCGGGCGAGTCCAGCCACGGCCGATAGAGCGATCTGTCGTAGCGAGCCGCGCTCAGCAGGTCTTCCATCTCGACGATGAGCGCCTCGTGCATGTCCGAGTCGGCTTCGAGCAGGGAGTCGACGTCCTTGCGGCTCGCCGTGCGTCTGACGATGCGCTTCGCAGTCTTGCATTCGTCGAACGGCTGAGGCGGGGTCGGAGACAGCGCATTCTCGGGGCGTGGGAAGATCGGCTCGCACCGCAGCGCTATCGAGACGAGATCCTCGCATGGAGCGCTCTGATCCACCCGATAGCCGAGGGTGCTGGCCAGCACCACTTGGCTGCTTCTTGAAACCTGGACGAGCTTCGCGAGCCACTTGCCCAAGGCGACGATCATGAGCTTGAGGTAGTCCTCGTCGCTGCAAGAAGAGGCATCGATGGTCGCTGCATCGACGCCCAGGTGCTGTTGGCACTCCTCGGCAAAGCCGTCGCAGTTGCATGCGTTGTCGTGGAATCGCTGGAGAAGCGCCGCTTCGGCGTCGGCGTCGAACATGTTCGGGCGGATTCGAGTAGTGATGAGCAGCAGCCAAGGCGTCAAGCTGTGGCCTTGCAAGGCCGTCACTTGGCCGAGGGCGTCATAGATCGACTGCTGCATCGCCGGAGAATCGGATGCCAATCCGTCGCACAGGTCGACGTTCACGACGTCGAACGGCCCGAGCGCGCTTGCGCGCTTCCAGGCAATCGAGGACTCGTCCGCAAGGCGCCGGAAGTTGTCGCGGATCACGGCCGAGTGCTCCTCGACGACATGCGGCAGTCGGCTCACCTCATAGAGCGCTACGTCGAGTTCGCTTCGGGCTGGACTGTCCGAACGCGCATCTGAATTGAGTCCGAGGAAGATCAGCGGCCGATGATCCGGTTGGCACACTTGGTCGTGCAGGTATCTCAGGTCGATGAGGTCCGTGCCCGGCAGACCGAGGTAGCGGACCGGAGCGTCCGCTGGTCGGTCGGCGTAGATGCGCTTGATCTGTGCGGCCCATTGTTCGCGTCGAACGAACTGCTTCCTGGGCCGGTGCCACGGCTTGAACTCCCTTTCCTCCAGTTCGGCCATCTCGTAGCCGAGATCGCCGAATATGCCCGCGACAAGTTCATCGTTGTCGCCCGAAGCGTCACTCACTGCGCCGACGCCCCAAGAATCTCGCGAATGCCGGCCAGAAGACGTTCCTGCTGCTGCTCTGAGAGGCTGTCGAGCAACTCGAATGCCGCGAGCAGCTGCACCAGTGCCTCCATCTGCCTTTCAGCCGTCGTCTCCGCGGCTGTAGGTCGGGCAGGCTTCTCACCGAGAATCGGCTGGCGCCGGAATCGGTAGGTGCCCGGCTCAGCGAACAACGACTCGTCGGGATCTTCGTCGAATACGACATGGGGAGGCTCTGCGCCGGGATCGTCTGACTCCTCACGCCATGCCCTGCGAGCAACCTCTGACAAGGCGGCCTGTTTCTTCGCTGCCGTGCTGGCTCGACGCCCTGCGAGGATCTCAGCAGCGATGCTCTTCTGCGCAGTTGCGACGCGGCGCAGCGCCGCGTGCAGCCACTGAGTGATGTACACGACATGCGGGTGCGCGAAGTTGAACGATTCTCGGTCAATGTTCAGTGCAGCTTCGAGGCCTTGGGAGACAAAGATCTCGCAGGTGATCTGCCGCAGTCGGGTCTGTTCGGACACCTGGTAACGCATGAACGTCGGGTCGAACAGCGTCCCGCTGGAGCCGTGCACTCGGGCCAGCACACCTTGGTGCTCGGTGGGCGCCACCTTCGGTGTCCAGATCAGGTACGCCTCGAACTCAAGCGGTCCTCCGGACAGCTCATGACGGATGCCCTTGAACTCCTCGCGGCAACGACCCACAAACAAGATTGGCTTGCGCACAGCGTGGGTCGTCTGCGGCAGGTCCGCGAACTTGAGGGGACGAGCGAGACGAAGATCGTCGACGTGGACGGCGAAGTCATCGCCGACACTGGCACCGTGCCCGATCGAACGCGTCCCGAGAATCGTTTCGCCCTCGGCAAGCTCGAATCGCTGGGCGGCTGCTCTGGTGGCCTTCGGGATCTCGTAGAGGTACATCCCATCGCCAATGGCCAGCTCGAAAGGACTCCCGCGCACGTAGCGCGCCGGTATGGACAGGCTGAGCTGCCAGACCATGCGCAGGTAGTAGTCGAAGATGTTGCCGAGCCGCGGATTCGCAGATTTGCCCTCGACCTGAGCCCATACGGCGTCGACCAGCTTCTCGAAAGCGATGTCGGGCTCATCGCCGGACGTCCACGGGAGGTTGTCGTGCGAGCCCGTATCGCCCTCGAAGCTGGATGGATCATCGTGCTTGACTCGCCCGATGTGGAACACCGGGGGTTCAACCGATCGCGATTCCTCCGGGTCCAGCGACGGATCCGCGTCGACGACCGCCCACACTTCGTTGCTGCGAAGCGCGTCGCGGGTCTGAGGCCGGATGTCGGTCAGCGTGATCGTCGTGCCGTGTGCGTCCAGGTCCGAAGTCGGCTCGCGCCAGACCTTCACGAGGCCTGCTTCGTAGTTGCCTTCGTCGTCGGTTTCTGCTGGGCCGTGGTCGGAGTACTGGCGAAGCACGACGGAGGCCACGGTAAGCGCATCGTCGCCCCGGATCTTGGTGACCAGGTGAAACCGGTTGGTGAGCTGGCTCACCGAGAACAAGCCGATCCCGATCTTGCCAATCAGCCGTCGACCGTTTGGACTCTGCAGGGGATCGTCCTGGTCGGTGATTCCCAGGTCGGCGCCATCCGACGATCTCTTCGCGCTCCCACCGATGTGACGAAGCAGGTACGCGAGCGCATCAGGCGTCATGCCGTTGCCGTCGTCTTCGATTGTCAGCGTCTCGAATCGCGGCCGATCGGTCTTGATGATCACACGGGTCGCGTCGGCGTCGTAGGCGTTCGACACCAGTTCTCGAATGGCCGACCCTGGCTGCCGATAAATCCCATCCGTGACACGGGCCAAGACGCGCTCATCGGTCGTCAGGCGCGCGCTGACCGGCTCTTCTCGAGTGCTGGCCCTGATGTCGGCCGTCAGTTGGGCATCAGTCGCCGCCTGAGTGCCCGGCTTGGCGCTCACACCGCCTCCAACGACTTCAACAGCTGCCGAGCGAGAGCCTTGGAGAGCGCGGGAGGCACGGCGTTCGCCACCTGCAGGGGCTGTACTGAGCGCGGACCACAGAAGAAGTAGTCGTCGGGAAAGCCCTGAATGCGGGCCGCCTCACGAACGGTGATCGTGCGGTTCTGATCGGGATGCACGGGCAGCGCACGGTGGCCAGCCACCAACGTGCGCGCTACGTCGCTCTCGAGCCGACGGTAAGAGATCGGGCCGCCGCCAGCCGGTATCGCATTGATCTTCGCGACCACCCTCGGCGAATGCGCCATCGCTTGTGAGTTCAGCACAACTCGCCCATCCGGTAGCCGTAGCCGTTCGGCTCCCTCGCCAGACGCGAGAGGTGGCAGGTCTTCCAGACGCTCTGCCAGTGAAGGCGTTCGCCACAGCGACGGACCGACGACGTCGGTGCCATGCGGCGCGTGTGTCGGAACCGGGGGTTCAGGCAATTCAATCCCAGCCTTGACCCCGACGAAGAAGAGCCGCTGACGATTCTGCGGCACGCCAAAGTCGGACGCTCGGAGGGCGATGGGCTGCTTCCACGTCCGATAGCCGCAGCGACGCAGCGACGCTGTGATTTTGTCGGTGTAGGCAACGCCGTTCACACGGCGCAGCCCGGGAACGTTCTCGATTACCACCGACCGCGCACCAAGTCGGCGAGCAAGGCGTCCCACATGCCGAAAGAGCAGGTTGCGCCGGTCGTCGGCGTCGCGTGATCCCGCCGCTGAGTAGCCCTGGCACGGCGGCCCGGCGATCACCGCGGACGGCGCGGCCACGGCAGGTAGCCACGCTTGCAGCCTCTCTGCCGTGACATCCTCGACCGAGGCTTCGAGCACCGGCACACCGGGATGGTTCAGACGATAGGTCTGCGCTGCGTCCCTATCGATCTCGACAGCCGCCACAATGGTGAAGCCAGCCCAACTGAACCCCAACCCGAGAGCACCGGCACCACCGAAGAGATCAACCGTCGTAGCGCTCCCTTCTTGAGACATGACGCGGCTGCGACCTGTCTCACAGAACGAGATGAGCGGACAACTTGCGCAGCGCGGCTCGGGGTCGGCGCAGACCACGCGGCTATGGATCATCAAGTGCCGTGCCAAGCCGGAGCGGTCCTTCTTCGGCACCGAATCCACGAACGCGCCAACCTCACTGCCGGTGGGGTGATGGCTGATCGTGCCGAGACGGCCCAGCATTCGGCTCACTTGTACGTCGGCGGCGATGCTGCACTCGCATAGCGGCGCACAGGAGGTCTGACCGTCTCCCGTCCGATCGGTATCGAATGACACCGAAGACGTGCCCTTCGCGCCGTGATCTTCGCCACCGGCGATGGCGATGCCGTGAGAACCGGCTCGATGGCCGACGCCGCGCCCATCCTCACAGTCCGCGTATGTCACCGCAAGAAGCTCGGCCATCCGCGCCGCGACCGAGCTCGTCGACATCGCGCCCAATGCGGCCGGCTCAGATCGCGCGTTCATGGGCGACGCATCCCAGCACATGAGATGTCGATCTGATGAGGCATCACGATCTCCACGACACCAATCCGCGTCACCCTATTGGCGCTCCTCGCCGGTGGGTTCCCGTTCTTCAATGGATGCCCATGTTCTCAGAGGGGTGTGACCGAATCAGAACGCCTCGCTCTGTCGCATGGCATGGGGCACCCAACAGGCTTCGGCACCCCGTAGAACGGCTCAGGCCACGGCGGCGGTTGTGATGCGTATTCCAGTCCGGCGACGGCGGTGCTCGGACGGGATGCCGACGAATTCGCGGTCGAACCAGACGCGGTGGTAGGCGCACGCGGCGGGGGCATCAGCGACGGTCTGCTCCCAGATGAAGCCCTCCATGACGCAGTTTCGGCCCCAGGCGATGTCGACCTCCGATCGGTGGTCGAACACCCACGCCGGCACCGGGACGCGGTCGCAAAGCGCGTGGACTACCGCGGCGATGCGGCACAGGTCGTCGGCGTCGTCGCCCGTCGGGGCGTCGGCGATCATGGCGCGGCGTTCATCGGGCCACGCATCCCACTCACGGACGAAGGACACCAGCGGCACGTGCTCCCGCTTGGTCCGCTCGGCCATCGCCGGAGGCAGGTCGTCCGCCCGCATTCGTCGATAGACGGGCTTCTCTGCACGCTCTTGGCGCTGAGGCCGAATCCGAACCGGCATCCCTCACCCCCCGCCGCCGCAATCGTACCGTCGCTCCCCGCCGCGCCTCCCCCAAGCACGCTCGGGGCCGAGGGTGGTGACGGGCACTACGGCGACCCCGTCGAGACGGTCATATGCGTACCCGAAGGCCGTCACCACGACGAACGACTCGAACAGCAGCACTGGAGTGCAATAGAGCGGATCAACGAAATGCAACAGATGCAGCCATCTATCTGCAATGGACTTGATCGCTACTGTGCAATTCCGGCGCAGAGCGCTACGGCCGCCGAGACGCTGGCATCTGGCACCCGCTTGTGGTGTGGCGCGCCTTCCCGGACGAAGCGCCGGGCAATGACCTAGCCTCTGTGCTCGCACACCCAGCGTGACCGGCTCTGCAGACGGGTTCGGCGCGCCCTGCGAGGGGACACCACATGAGTACTGATGCGGCGACCGACCCGGTCATCGTTGCAACCACCCGCAGCCCGATCGGGCGAGCCTTCAAGGGTTCGCTGACCGAGATGCGGCCCGACGACATGACGGCGCAGATCGTCACCAAGCTGCTCGACAAGGTGCCCGAGCTGCCCCACGGCGAGATCGAGGATCTCATGCTGGGCTGCGGCCAGCCCGGCGGCGAGGCCGGCTTCAACATCGCGCGTGCCGCGGCCATCCTGGCCGGCCTCGACGACGTGCCCGGCACCACCGTCAATCGCTACTGCTCGTCCTCGCTGCAGACCATCCGCATGGCGGCGCACGCCATCCGTGCCGGCGAGGGCGATGCCTTCATCGCCGCCGGCGTCGAGTGCGTGAGCCGCTACGACAAGGGCAACTCCGACAGCCTGCCCGGCACCACAAACCCCAAGTTCAAGGCCGCAGGCGAGCGCACCAAGGTGCGCGGCGAAGGCGGTCACGGCGACTGGACACCGCCGGTCGGCCTACCTGACCTGTACATCGCCATGGGCTTCACCGCCGAGAACGTGGCCGAGCACAAGGGCGTGAGCCGCCAGGCCATGGACGAGTACGGCGTGATGAGCCAGAACAAGGCCGAGGACGCCATCGGGCGCGGCTTTTTTGAGATGGACATCACCCCGCTGGAGCTGCCTGACGGCAGTGTGGTCAGCACCGACGACGGTCCGCGTGCTGGCGTCACCTACGAAGCCGTTTCGCAGCTGAAGCCTGCATTCCGCCCCGACGGCCGGGTGACTGCCGGCAATGCTTGCCCGCTGAACGACGGCGCTGCCGCCGTGATGGTGATGAGCCGCAAGCGCGCCGAGGAGCTGGGCATCACGCCGCTGGCGCGCATCATCTCGTCGGCAGTGTCGGCGCTGAACCCCGAGATCATGGGCCTCGGCCCGATCGAGGCCTGCAAGAAGGCGCTGGAGCGCGCGGGCATGACCATGAGCGACATCGACATGGTCGAGATCAACGAGGCCTTCGCTGCCCAGGTGATCCCGTCTGCCGATGAGCTGGGCATCGACATCGTCGACCAGCTGAACCTCAACGGCGGCGCCATCGCACTGGGCCACCCGTTCGGCATGACCGGCGCCCGCATCATGACCACCCTGCTCAACGGCCTCTCCGACCGCGACAAGACCTTCGGGCTCGAGTCGATGTGCGTCGGCGGCGGTCAGGGCATGGCCATGATCGTGGAGCGCCTCAACTAGATCGCTGCTTCAAACCAGCAGCTGAGCCGATAACTGCCGCGCTTCGGGGCGGCGCGTCGGCAACACTGGCCGGGTGAACACGGCTTCGCCGACGGCACCCCGGTCTATCCAGATCGTCCCATCTGTCCTTCCTGCCGACTTCGCGCGCCTCGGCGACGAGTGCGCTGCCTTGGAGGCGGCAGGTGTCGACCGGATCCAGTGGGACGTCATGGACGGCGTCTTCGTGCCGAACCTGACGTTCGGCCCCGATGTGATCGCGGCCTGCCGCCCCCACGCCGGCGTCATGTTCGAGGCGCACCTCATGGTCGCCGACCCCGACCCCATGCTGGGCGCCTACGTCGACGCCGGATGCGAGATGCTGATCGTGCACGCCGAGTCGGTGACGCACCTGCACCGGACGCTCAGCCGGCGCGGACCTGCGTTGCCGTGCGGAGGCTGCGTTCCGGGCGTGATGACCGTGACAGCTCGCCGGCGCTGGCTCCTCGTCGCCGCCGCCGTCGTAGCGATCGCACTTGCCTTGCGACTCACGCTGTGGCGCGACAGCGGTGAACCCTCCGTCGAGGAGTTCTGCGCTGAGTTCGCCCACCTGCTGGTCGTCGATCAGCTCAGCCTGACGGTCAACCCGAATGACGACACGAGCACCCGTGAGGCAATGGATCGCACAGCCCGCCAATTCGCAGATGCCGCAGCGGCGGCGCCGGCAGAGATCCGCTCTGACATGGTTCTGCTGGCCGACTTGACTGCCGCGCTGTCCGAGGCCGTCGCCGAGACCGCTTCACGCGAGACGTTCGACCGCGCCGCTGCCGTGATCGCGGCACAGGACCCGTTCCTCGAGACGCAGGATGCCGCCACCCAACGGGTCGTGGACTACGTGACCCGCAATTGCACTGCTGCGCCTGGGTGAAGCCAGGCGCACGAGCACTGCTGCGCCTGGCTGAACCAGCTAGATCATCTCGCCGCGCTTGACGATCACGTGATCGCACAAGCCGTACGCCTTCGCTTCCTCCGCAGTGAACCAACGATCCCGCTCGGAATCGAGCAGGATCTGCTCCACGTCCTGTCCGCTGTGCAGGGCCGTGCGTTCGGCCATCAGGCGCTTGACGTAGGCCATCTGCTCGGCCTGGATGGCGATGTCTGATGCTTGGCCCCGGACACCGCCGGACGGCTGGTGCATCATCACCCTGGCGTGGGGCAGGCAATAGCGCTTGCCCGGCGCTCCTGCGGTCAGCAGGAACTGCCCCATCGAGGCGCCCAGCCCCAAGCAGACAGTGGCCACGTCGCAGGCCACGAACTGCATGAGATCGATGGAAGATCGGTCATGCGCCGCAGGCTACCGACGGGGCTTTCGAGCCCAGCCTGGTCGATGAGCAGCCGCGTCGACGGGTGAGCCTCCTCGCCGCGCAGCCGCTTGGGCCAGCTGCGGCCACAGGCGCCGCGGCCAAGCTCAGAGTCGCTCGGCCAAGGCCCGCAAGGCGCGACCTCGGTGGCTGATCTGGTTCTTCGCTTCGGCGGACATCTCGGCGAAGGTGAGCGGGGATGCCTCACCGGGAGCGAAGACAGGGTCGTAGCCGAATCCGCCCTCGCCGCCCGGCACTGCGGTGATGCTGCCTTCGACCGCACCCTCGGCGAGAACCTCCCGCCCGTCGCCGAACACCACCGCCACCACCGTGCGGAATCGCGCAGTGCGCTCGTGCGCAGGCACATCCCGCAGGGCTGTCAAGAGCTTGGCCACGTTCGCGGCGGCGTCCTGCCGAGGCCCGGCGAAGCGGGCGCTGTGCACCCCGGGGGCTCCGTCCAGCGCATCGACTTCCAGTCCCGTGTCGTCGGCGATGGCCGGCTCGCCAGCCGCTGCGCACACGAACCGGGCCTTGATCAGCGCGTTGGCCTCCAGCGTCTCGCCGTCTTCGACCACATCGCCCAATCCGGGCGGCCGCGGCACGATCTCGACATCTGGCATCACCGCCTGCAGCACCGCGGCGATTTCGATCGCCTTGTGCGGATTCGCAGAAGCCATCACCAGTCGCATGCCCTCAAGCCCCGTCAGCAACGCGCATCGGGCCCGCCTGCTCAGAGACTCGCGTCGCTGCGCAGCATCAGGCCGGCGGCGTGGCCAGTGCCGTTCGCTGCAGATCGACGATCTCGCTGATGCCCGAACGGGCCAGGGCCAGCATTGCGCTGAGCTGGGCGTCGTCGAACGGTCGTCGATGAGCGGATGCCGGCTGATGGCACCGCTGCTGACCAGACGGGTGCATGCGTCGTGCAACGCCACATAGCCGCCGCAGATCGAAGCGGTGCGCGTTCCCCCGTCAGCCTGCAGCACATCGCAGTCGACCGTGACCTCGCGCTCACCCAGCGCCGCCATGTCGCACACGGCCCGCAACGCCCGCCCGATCAGGCGCTCGATCTCAAGCGTGCGCCCCTTCTGCTTGCCTCGCTTCGATTCCCGGCCGACACGCTCCCCGCTCGAGCCGGGCAGCATCGCATACTCGGCAGTCACCCAGCCGGTCCCCCGGCCGCGCATCCAGCGCGGCACGTCGTCGTCGACCGACACGGTGCACAGCACCCTGGTGCGCCCGAAAGACACCAGCACCGAGCCCGGTGTCTGGTCGGTGAAGTCGCGTTCGAACGTGACGGGCCGCAGGGCGCCCGGCGTCCGGCCGTCGGCGCGCGTCACAACCGGGTCCTTGCATTCACCGCGAGCACATCGTTCACGCCCAGAACGTTGCTCCGGTGCGTGCGACTGCCACGTCGCCGTTGAATACCTCGCCCGCCTCGGTCAGATGATCCTGCGGATCCGAACCGGGCGGCACATGGGTCACCACGAGTTGGCGTGCACCGACGTCGTTGGCGTCGGCTGCCAGCCAAGCTGCGCTGACATGTGGGATCTCGGGATTGTCGGTTGCGTGCAGCAGCGTGCCCTCACCCACCACGAGGTCCGGCGACGGCCGGCCGACGTCACGGCTGAGCGCAGACAGTGCCCAGCCACGACCGGTGTCGGACGTATAGACGATCGACTTGCCGTCGCACTCGAAGCGCATCGCCAGCGTCTCCACCGGGTGATCGGTGCGGGAGAACAGCACGTCGATGTCGCCGACACGCGCCTCCGACGAATCCTTCACCATCTCCCAGCCGAAGAGATCAGAGCTGTCGCCGTACACCTCGGTGACCTCACGCACGCCCTCGGTGGCGAGCACCCGCATGCTCTCGATGCCCATGTACCACTTGGCTGCGTTGTAGATCACTGGCAGCTCCGCGCAGTGATCAGGGTGGTGATGGCTCACCAGCAGCGCATCCACCGTCTCCAGGGGCACATGGGATTGCAGGTTGGCGAAGGTGCCGGGCCCGCAGTCCACCCACAGGTTCGTGGCTTCGCTGCGCACGAGGTACCCGCTGCACGACTCGCCAGCGGCGGCGTAGCTGCCCGAACAACCCAACACCGTCACCGAGAGCTTGCTCACGGAGGCCGATACTACGCAGGTAGGCGGGGCTTCTCACATCGTGCCCAGCCCAGCAGAACTTCAGCCGATCGGACAGCGCGTTCCTGCTTCGAGCGACCGGAGGACGCCGGCTTCGTCGAAAACGCCGACGAGCCGCCCGCCGCTGGTTACGAGCGATACCGAGGCCGACTCGTTGACGGTTGCAGGGTGGAATGTGGCCGTCGGGTATGCCTCGGCGACCTCGGCACGGCCGGCGCCGACACCGATCCCCTCGGCCGTTTGCAGCATGTACGGGTCGGGTCCAAACGCTCCCAGCCGCCAGGTCATGAAGTGCTCATCGCCGGCGTCGCGGTGCTGGTAGCCGTCTTCGGCATTCCCGAACAGGGCCAGCAGGCCTGGCCATTCCACGGCTCGCAGCCGGCTGCCGGGACAGTCCCCGTAGATCGAGAACGTGTCGGTCCAGCCGCTGTCGGCAACCGGCTGGCCGAGCGCGCGTGTGAGCACGTCCAGGGCAGCCTGTGCGTCGGTGCCGAACGGCACGAGACCGAGGCCGTCGCTCGCGAGCACGACGCCTTCGGGACGGGGCACTGCCGCCCCACCCAGCCGCAGGGGCGCTGTTGTCGCAGCCGCAGCGTCGGAGGCCGTACCCGCATCGCTTCCCGCCGGAGCTGTCACCAGCACTGCAGCAGGACGCTCAGATGATGTTCGCGAGGGCAGCAGCGTCGTTGCGGTGATGTCGAGGGACAGGGCGCTGGTGGACGGCGGAGTGGGAGCAACCCGCAGCGGCGGACCCGTGCAGGCGCCCGCGGCCGACGCCAGCACCACAATCACCGCCGCTGCCCAGCAACGGGAAGTGGTGCCCCTCATGCCGGAAACGGTACGACAGAGACTCGGGCGATCAACCGCCGAACTGCCTGCAGAGACGTTCAGAAGTAGATGACGTTCTCGGCTTGGGCAGCGGCAGCATCGAGGTCGTCGGTCCAGGCGCCGACCGACAGGTATTTCCAGCCATGGTCGCTCACTACGAACACGATGACGCCATCGTCGATGCGGGCAGCAGCCTTGCGTGCACCGGCCAGCGCCGCGCCGCCCGAGATGCCCGAGAACACGCCCTCGGCCGCCAGCATCCGCGTCGCCTCGATCGACTCCCTCGGGCGCACGATCATCTTGCGATCGAGCAGATCGACGCCGCCCCACTGCTCGAAGATGGGCGGCACGTACCCGTCGTCGAGGCTGCGCAGGCCCTCCACCTGCTCGCCCGCCGGAGGCTCGACCGCCCACACCTGCACCGTCGGTGAGTGCTCCTTGAGATACCGGCCCACGCCCAGCAGCGTGCCGCTCGTGCCCAGCCCCGCCACGAAGTGCGTGATGCCCGGAACGTCGGCGACGATCTCGGGGCCGGTGGAGCGGTAGTGCGCCTCGGGATTGGCCTCGTTCCCGTACTGGTACAGCATCGTCCAATCGGGGTTGGCCTCGGCCAGCTCCACTGCCATCCGCACAGCGCCGTTGGAGCCCTGCTCAGCCGGGCTATCGATGATCTCGGCGCCGAAGATCTCGAGCATCTGCCTCCGCTCGGCGGTGACGTTGCCCGGCAGCACGATCTTGACCCGGTAGCCGCGGCGCTGCCCGAGCATGGCCAGCGCGATGCCGGTGTTGCCCGACGAGGGCTCGATGATCACCGATCCGGGCGTGAGCCCCCCTTCAGCTTCAGCACGATCCAGCATCGCCAGCGCAACCCGGTCCTTGACCGAGCCGGTCGGGTTGTGCCCTTCCAGCTTGGCGTACAGCGCGACCGACGGGTTGGGGCTGAGGCGGCTGACGTCGAGGGTGGGCGTGGCGCCAATCAGCTCGTCGACAGAGCGATAGACGGCCACGTGCCGGCTCAGTGGTGCGTACTGGAGCGGGGCCGGACCGGCTCAGCCACCGGCGACGGCCGGCAGGATCGACAGCTCGTCGCCGTCGGACAGCGCAGTGTCCATCTGGGACAGGTAGCGCACATCCTCGTCGTTGACATACACGTTCACGAAGCGGTGCAGGCTGCCGTCTTCAGCGAGCAGGTTGGGGGCGATGCCGGGAAACTCGCCGACCAGCCACGACATGGCCTCAGCCACGGTGCTGGCCTCGGCGTCAACCCGTGACTGCCCGTTGGCGTGGGGACGCAGGACGGTCGGCAGGCGGACGGTGACAGCCATCGGAGCTCCCGGTTCGGCGGCTGGGTGATTGCCGGCCAGGAACGTGCAAGCCGCCTCGGCGATTCCTGACCTATTGACTCAGGATTCTACGGGCCGCGCCAACCGTACCCTCGGGTTGATGGAGAGCGACCGGACCGTCGTGGCGTCGAATCGCCGGGCGCGCCGCAACTACGAAGTGCTCGACACCTTCGAGTGCGGCATGGTCCTGCGCGGCACGGAGGTGAAGTCGCTGCGTGCCGGGGGCGCCCAGATGGGCGATGCCTATGCCCGGGTGCGCGACGACGAGATGTGGTTGATGGGCCTGCACATCGCCCCATGGACCCATGCGTCGCCGAGTCTGGGACATGAGGTGGAACGCCCTCGCAAGCTGCTCATGCATCGTGGCGAGATCAACCGGCTGCGGGCCCGCACTGAGCAGGACCGCCTGCAGCTCATCCCGCTCGAGATCTACTTCCGCGATGGGCGGGCCAAGCTGGAACTCGCCCTCGCCCGGGGCCGGCGGCTGTACGACAAGCGGCAGGCCATTCGCAAGCGAGAAACGGATCGCGAGGCCCGCCGGGCGCTACGCGATCGGTCCGTCTAGCAGCCGCGCGCCCGCGGCGGAGGCGGCAGCGAATTCTGCGACCAGCGATCCGGCAGGTCGCAACGTCGCAGAATTCGCTGCCGCCTCCGCCGCTATGGGGTCAGTGTCTGCCTAGGCGAGGGCCGCTGTCGCGATCTGGGCTACTGCGGCGGGCTGGTCGAAGTCGGCTTGGTGGCCGGCGTCGTCTAGCAGGTGCGTGCTGGCAACGTTCG
Source organism: Candidatus Poriferisodalis multihospitum (assembly GCF_028283155.1). Taxonomy (NCBI): domain Bacteria; kingdom Bacillati; phylum Actinomycetota; class Acidimicrobiia; order Acidimicrobiales; family Candidatus Poriferisodalaceae; genus Candidatus Poriferisodalis; species Candidatus Poriferisodalis multihospitum. Next base: position 23,141 of record NZ_JAPYOK010000113.1, read on the forward strand.
GCAGTGCTTCGGCCCAACGCTCCAGGTACGACGCCGGAATGATCCGGTCCTTGGCGCCGTGCACCAGCGTTACGGGATTGGTCACCCGGTGCAGCCGTTCTGCCAGACCCCATTCGGGCAGCGGCCAGATCAGCTGCGCGGCGGCGGTACGCGTGAGATAGCGGTGCACGCCGTGCTCCACCACCATGTCGGCCGGCAGGTCGGTCGGGTCGTCGAAGAACGCCGCCGACGCCTCGGTGTCCTCGGTCAGCATCGCCCGCTGCACGCTCAGCGTCGTGCCGAAGGGGTCGGCCACCGGGTCGCTGTCGTCCCAGAGGCCGAACGGCGCCACGAGCACCATCGGGCCGAACGCCTCGGGCCGGACCGCGGCCAGTTCCAGCGCCAGCATTGCGCCCACGCTGGAGGCCACCAGCGGCGCGCCGGCCAGGCCGGCCACGTCGACCACCTCGCTGGTGGCAACGACCCAGTCGTGCAGGTTGCGCAGACCGTCAGGCTCGCTGGAGCCGGTGAAGCCCGGAAGGCTCGGCGCCACCACGCGGTGGCCCACTGCGGCGAGCTCCTCGAGTACTGCGTGCACGCCGGGATTGCCGAGCATCCCGTGCAGGTAGCCCACAGTCGGACCCTCACCCAGCTCGACGATGCCGACATGCCCGTCTCGAAATGGCAGCGTGCCGGGCGCGAAGTGACCGGCCAGCGGTGTGCCTGTGCTCATCGGGCGCGGCTTCCCACGGGCTCGAGCTGGTGGTCGGTCTTCGGCCACCAGTGGTCCTCGTAGTCGTCCTCGAACAGGCCGGCTACCTCCGGCATCACTTTGGTGGCGTACATCTCGGTGTTCATCTTCACCAGCTCGGGATCCATGTTGCCGAAGTGGCTGAACACCATCAGGTGGCCCACGTTCATGGTGGTGGCCAGCTCATGCACCTGCTCGGTGACCTGGGTGGGGTCGCCCAAGATGATGTATCCCTTCTCCACCATGTCCTCGAAGCTCAGCTTCTTCGAGCCGTAGGAGGGCTTCGCGCTGCCGGCCTTGGCGGCATCGGCGGCGTTGGCCTCGCGCCGGGCGGTGGCTTCCCGCGCGGCCCGTTCCACCATGCCTTCCACCCCGGCACGCACTGTGTTGGGCGTCTTGTAACCAGGCGGGTCGGCATAGCCGGCGTACACGTGCAGGCAGGTGTTGAAGAAGTACTCAGCCGGCTCGCGGTACAGTTCCCAGGCCTCAGCCTCGGTGTCGGCCACGGCGATGAACTGGGCGAAGCCGCCTTGGAACGGGTTGGTCTCCTTGCCGAGCTCCTGGACCTTCTTCCAGAAGCCCTGCATGGTGCGCAAGCCGGCCTTGTAGCCGAAGTAGCTCAGGTAGCAGTACACGAGGTCTTCCGCGGCGCACCAGTCCCAGGTGTCCACCGAGCCGCCGCCGGGAATCCAGATGGGCGGGTGGGGCTGCTGCACCGGCCGGGGCCAGACGTTGACGTAGCGCAGCTTGTTGTAGTTGCCGTTGAAGCTGAACACCTCGTCCGACGCCCACGCCTGGCGGATGAGATCCACGCCCTCGTGGTAGCGCTCGCGCAGCGTGGCCGGGTTCTGGCCGTAGGCGTAGATGGTGTCCATCGGCGAGCCCACCGGGAAGCCGGCGATCATGCGCCCGCCGGTGATCCCGTCGAGCATGGCGATCTCCTCGGCCACCCGCAGCGGCGGGTTGTAGAGCGCCACCGAGTCGCCCAGCACCACGATGTTGGTGTCGGGGCAGTTGCGCGACAGCGCCGCCGCGATGATGTTCGGGCTGGGCATGAGGCCGTAGCCGTTGGAGTGGTGCTCGTTGATGCCCACGGCGTCGAACCCGCATTCGGCCGCGAACTCGAGCTGGTCGAGGTACGTGTTGTAGGTCTCGTGGCCGACCGTGGGGTCATACAGCTTGGGGTCGATGTCGACCCACACCGAGCGGTGCTGCTCGGGGAAGTCCGGCGGGAGCTCCGGGTACGGCATCAGGTGGAAGAAGATCGACTTCACGGCGTGCTCCTTGCGGCTCGCCAGAAAATCTACTCCGCGTTCGACTCTGGGTTGTGATCGAGCGTGCGCCCGCTGCGGGAGCGGCTCAGTCCCAGTCGCGGCCCACGATCGAGACGTCGTCGGGGTTGAAGAAACCGGGAATCGTCCAGCCGTCGAGGTCGTACTCGGCCATGCACTGCTCGGCGAAGCCTTCGAGCATCGCTGTCAAGGACTCCTGACCGGGTGCCGCCCCATCGGCCGCATGCACGTTCTCGTAGCGGATCTGTTCGTTGTTGCCGGCGTAGTTGCGCTCGTACAGCTCGTGACGTCCTCCGAACTCGCTGCCCATGGCATCCCACAGCAGCTTCATGACCTTCATCCGCTCGAGCGCCGGGATGCCGTCCGAGCCTCGCACGAAACGCTCCAGGTACGGCCGGATCTCGTCGGACTTGAAGTCGGCGGCGTTCGAGTTGACATAGATCAGGCCTGACGCCACCACCTGCTCGACAATGTCCTTGATGCGGGGATAGAAGTACGGCGTGAAGGTGCGGTAGGCCAAGCCGTACAGCACGGACGGCTGCACAGCGCCGTTCGCCCACGGATCGGGGTTGCGGCACATTGCGTCGCTGAGTCCCCACATCAGGTTACGGATGGCGATCACCTCGCCCAGATTGGCCTGCACACCCCGGAAGTCGCGGGTGCCGGTGGCGCGCAGCGCCTTCGACAGCAGCCCGGCAATGAAGTCCAGCTTCACGCACAGGCGGGCCAGCCCGTGGAAGGTGAACCGAGGCAGGAAGCCGATGGAGGGGAAGAAGCTGTTGGCCTTGGGCACGTCGCCGTACAGGAACACGTTCTCCCAGGGGATCAGCACCTGGTCGAACACCAGGATCGAGTCGTTCTCGTCGAGCCGGCTCGACAGCGGGTAGTCGAACACGCTTCCGGTGGCAGCCGCCTGCAGTTCATAGGAGTTGCGGCAGATCAGCTTCACCCCGTCGGCATCCATCGGCGCTGTGCACACGATGGCGAAGTCACGGTCCTGAATGGGTATCTGGCCGTAGTGGGCGATGAAGTTGTAGTGCGTCAGCGCCGAGCCGGTGGCCACGACCTTGGCGCCAGACACGACAAGGCCGTTGTCGGTCTCGCGCTCGACGTGCATGCAGACGTCACGAATCGCATCGGGACCAAGGTGACGGTCGACCGGCGGATGCACGATGGCGTGGTTCCAGTACAGCACCTCCTCCTGGCTGCGCTGATACCAGTGGATGGCGTTGTCGGAATAGTCGCCGTAGAACTCCGGCATCGCTCCCAGGGTGGCCAGGAACGACGCCTTGTAGTCGGGGCTGCGACCCATCCAGCCATAGGTCAGGCGCTGCCAGCCAGCAATGGCGTCGCGGGCGCCGACGAGGTCGTCTGCACTGTGAGGCACCCGGAAGAACTTGTGCGTCTTGCCGCCCGAGCCGGTGTCGGTCTCGCACGTCAGCACGTCTTGCTGGGCAGGGTCGCCGAGCGCGTCGTAGAGGCGGGCAATGGAGCGCACGCTGTTGCGGAACGCCGGATGGGTGGTGACGTCACGCACCTTCTCGCCATGGAAGTACACCGTGCGCCCGTCGCGCAGGCTCTCGACGTATTCGTCGCCGGTCATCGGCGACCGTGTCTCAGCCGGCCCGCTCATCTCGTTTGCCCCCGTGTGCCTGCCCTCATCGGCCAGGCAGCTCAGGCTGGTGAGAAGTCGGTCTCGTAGTCGGTGTCGTCAACCAGCAGATCTTCGGGAGGCAGTCGCTTGGCGTAGTTGAGGGCACCGTTGATGTCGTGCTTCCAGACTTCCTCAGGCAGCTCGTACAGCACTTCCACGCCGTAGCCGTTGGGATCGTTGACGTACACGCTGTGAGTCATGCCGTGATCGACGCGGACGTTCATCGGCACTCCCCGCTCCTCGAGGAATTGCACCTGTTCCAGCCACGACTCCCGATCCGGATAGGTGATCGCGATGTGGTTCACCGCGCACGCGCCCTCGACCATGCTCCATTTCTCGGGTGGCGCCGGCAGCTCCGGACGCTCCACGAGCGCGATGTCGTGATGGTTCACGTCGTCGATGACGCCGCTGTAGAAGCGCATGTTCATGGCCGGCGGCTTGCCGCCACGCGGCTCGAGCTCGCCGACTTGCTTGAAGCCCAGCAAGTCGCACCAGAAGTGATGCGACTCCTCGATGTCGCGCACGTTCAGCACCAGGTGATTCAGGCCCCGCGGCGTGACTGCGCTCGTGCGCTTCTTGATCGCTTCGCTCATGGACTGACCGCCTTGTCGGATGTGTTGCCGGAGCCTCCAGCCGACCGCTGCTTCTGTAAGAGGAGCCTAGCCCCACCCGCATTTCGGCCTGTGGGGCGTCGACGTCAGCCCTGGCGCTTGGCCAGCCACTCCTCGAACTCGGCACGACGATCCTTGGCGATGGGGAATGTGCCGATCGAGCTCTCGCCGGCAGCGACCCGCTCGATGGCCCACTCCTCTTCGAGCTCCTGGGCATAGGAGTCGTCGGCGACCTCCTCGGCGAGCAGCGCCGGGATGACCACGGCCCCCTCGCCGTCGCCCACGATGATGTCGCCCGGAAACACCGTGACGCCGGCACAGGCGATGGGCACCTGGTGTTCGAGCGGCGTATGCACGCGGCCGAGGGTCGCCGCGTGGGATGACTGGTGATACACGGGCAGGCCGACATCGGCCACGGCCGGCGTGTCGCGCAGCGCGCCGTCGGTGACGAAGCCGGAAGCGCCGAGGTGCTTGATGCGCATAGTGAAGATGTCGCCGATGGTGCCGGCATGCGGCTCTCCACGCGCCTCCACAATGAGCACCTCTTCGGGCTCGATGGACTCCACGGCCCGGCGCTGCGCGTTCGGACCCTCCAGCCGGCGTTCGAAGTCTTCGCGCTTGGGCACGAAGCGCAGCGTGTGGGCGTAGCCGAGCATTCGCTGACCCTCGTTCAGCGGCCTCAGCCCGTTCAGAAAGCTGTTGCGCATCCCGCGCCTCTGCATCTGGCCCGCAAGCGTCGCCGTGGACACCGCGTTCAGCTTCATGCGCATGTCGTCGGTGAGCTCGGTCGGTCGGTGTTCTGCTGTTGCCATGGCTTCCTCCTGTGGAGCCGCGCAGGTAGGTGAACCTTCTCGTGGTCGCACCAGTCAATTCCCGCTCTTGTTCGCTATCGCTCACGGGCCGCTCGGGCCACGGCTTCGCCTAACGGCTCAGCCTCTTGTCGAGAAGACTGGCACAACCGAGGCGTAGTCTTCCGGTATCGGCTCGGCTTGCCCGCGGCCGCGATTTGCAGGCTGGAACGGCGGGGCGGAGCAGGCACATGGCCGACAGCGGACCGGGCACGGCGCCGGGAGCGCCGTACGGGGGGCGCGGTGCACCTGCTCTGTCCGAGTGCGCACTGGGGGTGCCCGCGGCTGCCGTGGCGATGGTGGGATGGGCCGCCTCGGGCGTGATCGCCAAGGGCATCTCCGAACTCGGGCCGCTGGCCGTCGTGTTCTGGCGGATGTGGCTCTACACCGGGCTGGTCGCTCTGTTCCTGTGGGCGAACCGCACCCCGCTGCGGCTGTCGTCGATCAAGGTCTCGTTCTGGGGCGGATTCTCGCTGGCGTTCGACATCATGCTGTTCTTCATCGCCCTGAGGATGACCACCGTGGCCAACGCCACGGTGGTGGCGTCGCTGCAACCGCTGCTGATGCTGTTCCTGGCACCCAGGATCTTCGACGAGCAGCCGGGCCGGCGCCATTGGGGACTGGCGCTGGTGGCGATCGGCGGCATCGCGATCGTCGTGTTGGGCTCATCGGGCCTGACCGAGTGGAGCGTGTTCGGCGACCTGCTGGCGTTCGGTGCATTGTTCGCCTGGACGGGCTATTTCGTGTTCTCCAAGCTCAGCACGCAGAAGATCGCTGCGGCCCAATACACGGGCGGCAGTGCGCTGGTGTGCTCGTTGGTGGCCACGCCGTTCGCGCTGGCCTCGGGGCAGGTCTTCGACTGGCCATCGGCGGGGGCGTGGCTGTGGCTGGGCATCATGGCCATCGGACCCGGTGTCGCCAGCCACATGCTGATGAACTGGTCGCTGGTGCGCATCCCGTCGTGGCTGGGCTCCACGATGACGCTGGCCATCCCAGTCACGAGCACGCTGATGGCGTGGGTGTTCCTCGGCGATCAGGTGTCGCTGTGGCAGTTCGTCGGGATGGCGGTGGTGATGTTCGCGCTCGCAGCCGTGGTGCTCGACCAGTCCCGCACGAAGCTGACCTAGGGCTGACGGCGAGCTGACGTCGCCGGTCGCAGCCGGGAGCTTGTTCAGTTGGTCGCGTGGACCGGCGGGCGGCGCCCCGACCAGGGTGCAGCCTGTTCCATCTGGGCGGCGACCCGCAGCAGCACGTCCTCGCGGCCTGGCGCTGCCACGAGCTGGACCCCGATGGGGAGCCCCTCGGGCGACATCCCTTCGGGCGTGCCGAGCGGCACTGAGATGGCAGGCTGGCCGCTGACGTTGAACTGCGGCAAGTAGGGCGTCACCTTGGCCAAGCGCCGCACCAGCGTGCGCTCGTCGCCCTCGACCAGGTAGCCGACCGGGGGCGGCACCAGGCCCAGCGTGGGGGTCAGCAGCAGGTCGAAGCCGTCGCCGGTGCCGGGCTGGGGGTTCCACCACTGCACGAGGCGGCGGGTGAACAGGTGCAGGCGCTCCCGGCTCGCCAGGATGTCAGCCCCGCTGATCTTGGCGCCGCGCTGGTAGTTGATCCACGCGACGGGCTCCATGTCGTCTTCGCTCCACGGGCGTCCCAGCACGCTCTCGAAGGATCGCATCGTCGCTGTGGCGCTGGCGCGCATGATGCGGACGTAGTCGTACATGTAGTCGTTGGTCGCCATGGCTTCGGGCAGTGCTTGCTCGACGCAATGGCCGAGGCCGTCAAGCAGGCTGGCAGCGGCTTCGGCGGCCTGAGTGCAGAACGGATCGGTGTCCTCGAACGAGATGGTGGAGCTGACGCCGATGCGCAGTTGCCCGGGACTTTGGCCGACCTCGGCGACGTAGCGATTGGCCGGTGCCGGATGGGCGGGCACGTAGGGATCGCCGGGTTCGGGCCCGGCCAGCACGTCGAGCGCCAGCGCCGCGTCGCGCACGGTCAGCGCAACGGCGCCGTCGGTGGTGCCGCCGCCCCAGCCCTCGCCGGCCGGGGCGCTCGAGATCCGGCCGCGTGACGGCTTGAGTCCCACGAGCCCGTTGGCGCTGGCGGGTATGCGGATGGAGCCGCCGCCGTCGCTGGCGTGCGCGATGGGCACGATGCCCGCCGCCACGGCTGCCGCCGCGCCACCGCTGGAGCCGAGCACCGTGTGGTCGGTGTTCCAGGGGTTGCGGGTGGGGCCATACAGCATCGTCTCGGCCGCACCGGGGCATTGCCCGCCGCCAAGCTCGGGGCTGTGCGAATGGCCGATGCTGATCGCACCGGCCTCGGCCCACCGGCGCGCCACTGCCCCGGTTTCGCTGTAGCGGTGGTCGAGCTCGGCGAGCCGGCGGTTGCCCTGATAGGCGGGTTCGCCCTCGACCGGGCAGAACAGGTCCTTCAGCGCGATCGGCACTCCCGCCAGCAGACCATCCCGATCCTCCTGAGCGTCCGCGCCCGCGGCCCGACGCCGGGCATCATCGAACGTCGGCTCAACAATGGCATTGATCGTCGGATTGAGCTGCTCGCAGCGGGCGATGGCCTCCTCGACTGTCGCCGCGGCGTCGATCTCCCCAGCCTGCACACGTGTTGCCAGTGCCGTTGCATCGTTCATCTTCGCCCCTGTCGCTGTGGGTCGTTCTTGTGGATCGGCCGCTCGCTGTGCCAGCCCGCAGCCCCGCCGTCAACGGCGCAGTCTCGCGCAGCCGCCCTCTAGCGGCCCTGCCAGTTGGGCTGGCGCTTCTCGGCGAAGGCTCGGGGGCCTTCTTTGACATCCTCGCTGGCCATCAGGCGAGCGACGGCCGGGTAGGGGTGATGGAAGGCCTCGCCGAGCGGCATGTCGAGCCCGCGCATCGCCGCCTGCTTGGTGGCCTGGATGGACAGCGGCGCGCACCGCATGATGTCGTCGATCAGCCGGTCGGTGGCCGCTTCGAGCTCGTCGTAGGGCACCACGTCGTTGACGATGCCCAGCTCCAGCGCACGCTGCGCGCTCATGGTGCGGGCGGTCAGCAAGTACTCCATGGCCAGCTTCATCGGGATCTGGCGCGGCAGCCGGTGCACTCCCCCGCCGCCCGCGTACAGGCCCCGCAGCGGCTCGGTCAGCCCGAACTGGGCGTGGTCGGCGGCCACCACGAGATCGCAGGCCATGGCCACTTCGAAGCCGCCGCCGAGCGCCACGCCGTTCACCTGGGCGATCAGCGGCTTGGGGTAGTCGAACCGCTCGATGAGCCGAGTCACCTGGTCCATCAGTTCACGATCGGCAGCCTGGGCGGCCTCGTCGGACTGGCGGATCATCGACAGGTGCTTGAGGTCTCGCCCGGCACAAAACGCCTGCCGGCCCACGCCGGTGATGACCATCAGCCACACGTCGTCATCGGCGGCGGCGTGGTCCAAGATGTCGGACCATTCCTTGTGGGCCGGGGTGTTGATGGCGTTGCGCACCTCGGGCCGGTTGATGGTGATGCGGGCCACCCGGGGCCGGATCTCCTCGTAGACGAAGTACTGCGGTTCGAAGTCGAGTGCCTGCATGGCCGGGATGGTATGCCAGAGGGCTGGCAGCAGGCCGTGGAAGGGCACGGCCGTACCCAAGGAGGCAGCGATGTTCGAAGACCACGTCTCGATCGACACCGGCGAGGGCGAGATGAGCACCTTCGTGGTGCACCCCGAGCCCAGCGAGCGCCGACCGGGGCCGTTCCCGACGGTGCTGTTCCTAATGGACGCGCCCGGCAAGCGCGAAGAGCTGCACGACATGGCCCGGCGCATCGCCACCGTCGGCTACTACGTGCTGCTGCCGAACCTGTACTACCGCGACGTGCCGGGATTCATCGTGCAGCGTGACGACCCGGCCAGCCGCAAGTTCATGTTCGAGCTGATGACCAACCTGTCCAATGCGATGGTGTCGCGTGACGCAGCGGCGCTGATGCGGTACGCCGACGCGGATCCGGCGGCCAGCACCGAGCGGGTCGGCACCACCGGTTACTGCATGACCGGCCCGATGGCGATCTGGCTGGCCGCCGACTATCCCGACCAGATCACGGCCGCTGCGTCGATTCACGGGGTGCGGCTGGCGGTCGACGCCGACGACTCGCCGCACCTGCGGGCGCCCGACATCGGCGGCGAGGTGCTGGTGATGTCCGCCGAGCACGACGACTACGTCGACCGGGCGCACTACGACCGGCTGTGCAAGGCGTTCGCCGATGCCGGCACCGATGCGCAGACCTACTGGGTGGACGGCACCCACCACGGCTTCGTGTTCCCCCAGCGGGAGGTGTACGACAAGCCCACCGCCGAGCGCCACTGGGAGCTGCTGCTGGACATGTTCGCCCGCCGCCTGCACTGAGGCTGAGCCGACAGGCGAAGCCGTGGCCCGAGCGGCCCGCGAGCCCGTATCGAATCGGAACAGGGAGCTAGAGCGGGAAGCATTGAACGGGCGGGCGCCGGGGCGCGGTGCCACACTGTCGCCCCATGGAAACACGTGAACTTGTCCAGAAGGTATGCCCGCCCATCGCCACGATGGGCTCGATGTTCTACTTCGACCCCGCAACGCTGACGCGCGGGAAGGAAGCCGGACTCGACGGCTTCCGGCTCTACGCGCTGGGCCGCGGCGGCGTGCTCGGCGATGTCGAGTCCACGGTCGTGCACAGCGCCTTCGGCTACTTCAATCCCGATCTGATCGCGAAGATCTGGAACTCGGCCAAGGAGGTCATGGCGCCTCGTGACGGGGGCCGGCTCTACATGGAATGCGCAGGCGCCTTCGGCGCCGCCAAGCTCAGCGATGTCGCAGGTCTCGACGCCTTCAATGCCGCGGCCGACAAGGTGATCGACGCCGGGCTCGTCGACAGTTCCGCACAGGCGCTCTTCGCAGCGATCGCATCGGAGCCCCGCAGCGACGAGGCCGCTGCCCGGGCGTTCCAGAACGTCGCCGTCCTGCGGGAGCTGCGCGGGAGCCTGCACCTGGTTGCCATCGTGGCCTCGGGCCTGAGCACCGAGATGGCTCACCGGGTGCGCCGCCCCGACGACGTCGAGATGTTCGGCTGGACCGGCGACGCTGACGTCACCGACGAGCACCGGGCGAAGTGGGACGCCGCCGAGGCCCTCACCGACGATCTCGTTGCACCGATCTACGGCGTGCTCGACGCCGGCGAGGCGCAAGCACTGGCCGACGGCGTCGCTGCCATCAACGCCGCACTCGCCGACTAGCGCAGCCATGACACTGTCGCTGAGCGTCGACGAGGCACTCGCCACCACGCGAGCCGTCAGGCGACGGCTCGACTTCGACCGCCCGGTCAACGAGGCGCTCCTGCGGGAATGCCTGGAGCTTGCCCTGCAAGCGCCCACCGGATCGCTGCGCCAAGACTGGCATTTCGTGGTGTCGACCGATCCCGAGCAGTGCCGGGCCGTCGGGACGATCTACCAGGAGGTCTGGCTGGGCCGCATCGACGACAACTACCTGGCCAAGGCGGCAGCAGCCGAGACCGACCCGGCAGCTCGAGTCGACTGGCTGCGCATGATGGACTCGGCCCGCTACCTGGCCGAGAACTTCCCCCGTACGTCGGCGATCTTCGTGCCGTGCATCGAGGGTCGGCTCGACGGTGCGCCCGCGGGCCTGCAGGCACTGCGCTGGGGCTCGGTCATCCAGGCGGCCTGGAGCTTCTGCCTCGCCGCCCGCAACCGGGGCCTCGGCACCTGCTGGACCACCGTGCACCTGGCCCGCGAACAGGAAGTCGCCGAGATCTTGGGCATCCCCTACGACGACGTGCAACAGGTGGCGCTGCTGCCCGTGGCCCACACCATCGGCACCGACTTCAAGCCCGGCCGCCGCAAGCCGTTCGACGACTTCGTCCACATGAACGGCTGGTAACCGCCGGTCAGTCGAAGACCAGGATCGATCGGCCGGCGATCCGACCGTTCTCGAGGTCGTCGACTGCTTGGCCGATGTCGTCGATCGCGTACTGCTGTGTCACCAGCGCGTCGAGGTCAAGGTCGCCGTCTGCGTGCCACTGCAGGAAGCGAGGGAAATCGACCGCCGGTTCGCAGCTGCCGCCCAGGCTGGAGATGAACGCCCGCTCACCGATGAACAGGTGCAGCGTGTCGAGTTCGAGGTTGCGCTGGGGCACGCCGACGAGCACCGCCGTTCCGCCGTGGCTCTGGCCGAACTCGCCTGAGCGAGTGGCCTGGTGGATCTGCTCCATCGTGCTCTGGTGTCCGATGCAGTCGAAGGCGAAGTCCACACCGCGAAGCGGCTGACGCAGGATGTCAAAGCGTTGCTCGTCGGTCGTGAGCGCCCTGATCTCCTCGACGGGATCTGCGCTGGAGGCGTTGACGCCATGGGTGGCCCCGAAGCGCTTCGCGAACTCCAGCTTCTCTTCCGAGAGGTCCACGGCGATGATGGGGTCGGCGCCGACGAACCTCGCCGCAGCCACCGCAGCCAGTCCGACGCCTCCCACACCGAAGACGGCCACGCTGTCCGCTGCCTTCACACCTGCGGTGTGGAGCACGGCACCGGCGCCGGTGATGACCGCACAGCCGATGATGGAGGTGGCCTCCACGTCGATGCCCTCGGGCACCTTCACCACGAACATCTCATCGGCGATGGTGTGAGTGGCCCAGGTGAACACGTTGATGGAGGTCGCCGTGCGGCCGTCGCCGAGATCGAGCTGCAACGGACCGCCCCGGCGGCGCGCGCTCGCCTGGTCCTTCGGTACCCACGTGACCATCACGGTGTCCCCCGGCGCAAGGCTGGTCACGTCGTCACCCACTGCAATCACCTCGCCGGTGGACTCGTGACCCAGCACCTGCGGCGCCGCCCGCGGGTTGTGAATGGTGTGCAGCTGGCTGTGGCAGACACCCGACGCGTACTGCTTCACCACCACCTGATGACCGCGCGGATCGGGCAGCGTCACGTCCATCACCTCAGGTCCGGCACCAGCCTCCTGCGGGATGACGACAACTCTGGCTTCGACGGGCATCGCACTCCCCCTACTTGCGCTGCCCCGCTGTCTAGCTGGAATCGGCGGGCTGCGTCACAGCACCCGCCGTGCGAGGGTGAGGGCGTAGTCACCGTCGGCATCGGTCCACATCCGCTGCACGACGAGGCCTGCGGCGCCGAGTTCTGAGCGCACGCGCTCGGGTCGGAACTTGGCGCTGATCTCGGTGCGCATCCGCTCGCCCGCCGCGAAGTCGACCGTCATCTCCAACGCCGGGATGTGCACGGTCTGCGTGCGCAGGGAACGCAGGCGCATCTCGATCCACTCGTTGTCCGCGTCGAACACTGCCTCGTGGGCGAAGGCGTCGAGGTCGAAGTCGGCGCCGAGCCTGCGGTTGAGCACCGATAGCACGTTGAGGTTGAACCGTGCCGTGACGCCGGCCGCATCGTCGTAGGCCGCCACCAGCCGGTCGACATCCTTGACGAGATCGGTGCCCAGAAGGAATGTGTCACCGGTTCGCATGGCGCCGGCAACAGCATCCAGGAACGCCGGCCGGCGTGCCGGCGAGAAATTGCCGATCGTGCCGCCGAGCAGCACCAACATCGCCGGCGCACGGGGCGGCGCGCCGAACGGTGCGTCGGCGTCATCGAGCGGCAGGTGCCCGAGGTGGTGCTCGAAGTCACCGACAACGCCTTGCACAGCCAGATCGGGGTACGCCGCGGCCACCTCCCCCGCAGCGTTGCGCAGCGTCGCTTCGCTGTTGTCGAACGGCACGTACCGGCGGAACTGGCCGGCGGCCGCGAACGCGTCGAGCAGGATGCGCGTCTTCGTCGAGGTGCCCGATCCCAGCTCGGCAATGCAGTCAGCTCCGGCTGCCGCTGCAATGGCATCGGCTTCCCGTTCAAGAATCTCCCGCTCGCGGCGAGTCGGGTAGTACTCGTCGAGACGGGTGATCTCGTCGAACAGCTCGCTGCCGCGGTCGTCGTAGAACCACTTCGGCGGCAGCTCCTTGGGGCTCGACGAGAGGCCCACCGAGACATCGGCGCGCAACTCCCGATCGGACCAGCCGGCGTCGAGCCAATTGTCGATCGCGGGATCGGCGGCGGGAGGCGCCGCCCGCTCGGGGGGCATCATCAGGCGTCGACCGCCAGGCGCAAACCGGAGAAATGCCAGCGGGTGTGGGGGTGAAAGAAGTTGCGATAGGTGGGCCGGATGTGACCTTCAGGTGTCGCGCAGCAGCCGCCTCGCAGCACCATCTGGTTGATCATGAACTTGCCGTTGTACTCGCCCACGGCGCCGGGAGCGACACGGAAGCCCGGATACGCGCTGTAGGGGCTGGACGTCCATTCCCACACGTCGCCGTACATCTGCTGCAGCGGCGCTGACCTGGATGCGCATGCTTGCGGCACAGCCAACGCCGGAGCGGGGTGCAGTCTGGCGCCGTCCCCGATGTTGCCGACCTCAGGCAGGCCGGTCACCGCGTGCTCCCACTCGAACTCGGTCGGCAGCCGCGCACCGGCCCAACGAGCGAACGCGTCCGCCTCGTAGTACGACAGATGACACACCGGCTCGTTGGGTGCAACCGCCTTGAGGCCCCCGAGTGTGAACACCTGCCAGCCGTCGTCGCCGAGATGCCAGTACGCCGGCGAGTCCCAGCCGTGAACGCTGCGTTGGCCCCAGCCGTCAGACAACCACAGCGTCGGGGTGTCGTAGCCGCCATCGGCCATGAACTCCAGCCATTGAGCACAGGTCACCGGGCGGTCGGCGAGCCGGAACGGTGCCGTCAGCACCTGGTGGCGAGGCCCCTCGTTGTCGAAGGCGAAGCCGCATCCGTCGTGACCGACCGCGATCTCGCCGCCGTCGAAGCTCACCCAGCGGGCCTCGGAGGCACAGGCCTCGCCAGCTCCGGCTGCCGCTGCGTTGCAGGACTCTCGGTACGCCGGCCACAGTGCCGGGTTGCACGACAGCACGTGCTTGATGTCCATGAGGATGAGTTCTTGATGCTGCTGCTCGTGATGCAAGCCCAGCGTCACCAGGTCTGCGATCCCGGGGGCGATGCCGCCGCAGAGCAGCCGTTCCATCGCCATGTCGACGTAGCGGCGGTATGCCGTGATCTCAGCGCACGACGGGCGCGACAGGTTGCCCCGCTCCGGGCGCGGGTGTCGCTTCCCGATGGTCTCGTAGTACGAGTTGAACAGGAATCCGAAGGCAGGATCGTGCTCGATGTAGCCAGCGAGATGCGGCTTGCACAGGAACGTCTCGAAGAACCAGGTGACGTGCGCGCGGTGCCATTTGGTGGGGCTGACATCGGGCATCGTCTGGATGCACTGGTCTTCATCGCTCAGCGGTGCGGTGAGCGCATCGGTGTGCGCTCGCACCGAGCGGTAGCTCCCGAGCAAGTCCGGCGACGTGTCGCTGGTCATGGATGCGGCCATAGGGCCCGCCGGAGGGTAGTGGACCTGTATGAGGCAAATGCAAGCCTCAGATGGACGAGCGCTCATGTTTCTGGTGATCCTGCGCCAAAATCCGCATGGCCCTAGTACAGATCTGGCGCTCAATCGACGCGAACTGGGCGCTCTGCGGTAAACACGCGGGGCGGAAATGGCGCACCGTGACTGCCGCGGAGGGTTCGCGGCAGTTTGTGCCGGCATCCAGCAGGGTTGCGAACAGGGAGACAGCATCGATGGGCTTCAAGAAGCTGCTGATTGCGAACCGCGGCGAAATTGCAGTGCGGGTGGCGCGGGCGGCCAGCGAGCTCGGCATCGGCACGGTCGCTATTGCGGGCGACGACGACGCTGCCTCACTGCACACCCGTGTGGCCGATGAGTCGGTCACGCTCGACGGACGCGGCGTGGCCCCCTACCTCGATGTCAACCAGGTGGTCAGCGCCGCTGCGGAGGCCGGCTGCGATGCGATCCATCCCGGCTACGGATTCCTGGCCGAGAACCCGGCCCTGGCGCTTGCCTGCAAGGCCGCCGACATCACCTTCGTGGGGCCCAGCGCGCTGCAACTCGAGCTCTTCGGCGACAAGCTCGCAGCGCGGGCGCTCGCGCAGCAGCACGACGTACCGCTGCTGCCCGCCACGTCCGAGCCGACTTCGGTCGAGGCCGCACAGGCCTTCTTCGCCGAGCACGGGCCGATGATGATCAAGGCGCTGGCCGGGGGCGGCGGGCGCGGCATGCGCGTGGTGCGCTCGGCGGACGAGCTCGAGGCGGCCTATGAGCGCTGCGCCAGCGAGGCTGCCGCCGCGTTCGGCAATGGCGATCTCTACGTGGAGCAGCTGATCGAGCGCGCCCGCCACATCGAGATCCAGATCGTCGGCGACGGCGAGTCGGTTGCCCATCTGGGCGAGCGGGAATGCACGCTGCAGCGCCAGAACCAGAAGATCGTGGAGATCGCACCCTCGCCTACGCTCACGGCCGATACCCGCCAGGCGGTGTGTGACGCCGCGGTGGAGATGGCCAGAGCAGTCGGCTACCGCAGCCTGGGCACCTGGGAATTCCTCATCGACGCCGACAAGCCGAGCACGATCGCCTTCTGCGAGGTCAATGCTCGCATCCAGGTCGAGCACACGGTCACCGAGGAAGTCACCGGCGTCGACCTGGTAGCTGCGCAGCTCAGAATCGCTGGCGGCGCCCGCCTTGCCGATGTGGGGTTGGCCCAGCCCGACGTGCCATCGCCGCGCGGGTACGCCATCCAGTGCCGCGTCAACACCGAGACGATGCAGCCAGACGGCACCTCGCGCCCAAGCGGTGGTGTGCTCACCGCCTTCGAGCCCCCCACGGGTCCAGGGCTGCGCACTGACACCTACGGCTACGTGGGATATGGCACGAACCCCAGCTTCGACTCGCTGCTCGCCAAGGTGATCGCCTACAGCCCGAGCCGTGACTACGCCGACGCGGTCCGCCGGGCGCGCCGGGCCTTGGGCGAGTTCCGCATCGACGGCGTGGCGACGAACCTGGGGTTCCTCACCTCGCTGCTCGACCGGCCCGAGGTGACCAGCAACGAGCTCACCACTAGCTTCGTGGCCGATCACGCCGAGGCGCTGTGCACCGCTGCTGCCCAGGCGGCATCGGTCTGGGCGCCCGCCGAGCCGACAGCCGCCGCCGGTGCCGGCGGGCGGGCTGGTGCCACGGTCGGCGACGATCCGCTGGCCGTGCTGCACCACGGCGACATCGATGACGCCCCTGCCGACCGGGCCGCATCTGATGCTGTTCGGGCTCAAGCCATGGCTGCGGGCACGGCCTCGCTCCACGGCGTACCGGTGGCGACCGTGACCGGCCCCGACGGCAGCATCGCAGTTGCGGCTCCGCTGCAGGGCACGATCGTCTCGCTCGCTGTCGCCGAAGGCGATCCCGTTGCCGAGGGCCAGCAGGTCGCGGTGATGGAAGCGATGAAGATGGAGCACGTCGTGACCTCCACGGTCACGGGCATCGTGCGGATGCTGGGCGTGGCGCCCGGCGACACGGTGTACGAGGGGCACTCGTTGCTGTTCGTCGAGGAGGCCGAGGTTTCCGTGGAGCTCGCCGAAGCAGCCTCCTCAGTCGATCTCGACTACATCCGGCCCGATCTGGCCGAAGTGTTCGACCGCCGCGGATTCGGCCTCGACGAGAACCGGCCCGACGCCGTGGCGAAGCGTCACGGTCGGGGCCACCGCACGGCGCGCGAGAACATGGCCGACCTCGTCGATCCCGGCACGTTCGTGGAGTACAGCCCGCTGATGGTGGCGGCGCAGCGCCGCCGCCGTTCGATGGAAGACCTGATCGCCAATACCCAGGGCGACGGCATGGTGGCCGGCGTAGCCAGTGTCAACGGCGACCTGTTCGGCCCCGAGCAGTCCCAGGCCATGGTCATGTCGTACGACTACATGGTGCTGGCGGGCACCCAGGGCGGCAACAACCACCGCAAGAAGGACCGCATGTTCGAGATCGCCGAGCACAACCGCCTGCCGGTGGTGCTGCTGGCCGAGGGCGGCGGCGGCCGGCCGGGCGATACCGATGGCATCGGGGGCTCGGGCCTCGACTGCTGGGCCTTCACGTTCTTCGCGCAGCTCAGCGGCCTGGTGCCGCTGGTGGGCGTCACCAACGGCCGCTGCTTTGCGGGCAATGCGGTGCTGCTGGGCTGCTGCGATGTGATCATCGCGACCGAGGGCTCGAACATCGGCGTCGGCGGCCCCGCCATGATCGAAGGCGGCGGCCTGGGCGTGTTCCGTCCCGAAGAAGTCGGCCCGGTCGACGTGCAGTGGCCCAACGGCGTGATCGATGTGCTGGTGGCCGACGAAGCCGAGGCGATCGTGGCCGCCAAGCAGTACCTGTCGTACTTCCAGGGCTCCGTCGACGAATGGGAGTGCCACGACCAGCGGGAGCTGCGCCACCTGGTGCCCGAGAATCGCCTGCGGGCCTACGACGTGCGCGACATCATCGACAAGCTCTGCGATGTCGACTCGGTGATGGAGCTGCGCCGCGGCTGGGGGCCAGGCTGTGTGACGGCGCTGGCACGTGTCGAGGGTCGGCCGATCGGGGTGGTGGCCAACAACAACCACCATCTCGGCGGCGCCGTCGATGCCGACACCGGCGACAAAGCGGCGCGCTTCATCCAGCTCTGCGATGCACACGACATCCCGCTGCTGTTCCTGTGCGACACGCCCGGGATCATGGTGGGCCCTCAGGCCGAGTACGAGGCCACGGTGCGTCACGCAGCGCGCATGTTCGTGACAGCGGCCAACGTGACGGTGCCGTTCATGACCATCGTGCTGCGCAAGGGTTACGGGCTGGGCGCGCAGGCGATGGCCGGCGGCAGCTTCAAGGCGCCCATCTTCACCGTGGCGTGGCCGACCGGCGAGTTCGGCGGCATGGGCCTCGAAGGCTTCGTCAAGCTCGGCTACCGGCGCGAGCTCGAAGCCATCGAAGACCCCGAAGAACGCATCGCGGAGTACGAGAAGCGAGTCGCCCGCCTGTACGAGCAGGGCAAGGCCGTCAACACCGCCACGTTCTTCGAGATCGACGATGTGATCGACCCCGCCGAGAGCCGCGACTGGATCCGCATGGCCCTGCTCTCGGCCCCCGAGCCAGCCCCCCGCACCGGCAAGAAACGCCCCATGGTCGACACCTGGTAGCGACCGCCGTCGCCGGCCGGCCTCGATGAGTCGAACCGGCGTGAGTCAGGCCAGTAGTTCGGCGACGGCGAGTTCGGCTATGCGGTCGCTGTCGTAGCCGAGCACCTCGGTGAGGATGTCGAAGGTGTGCTCGCCGAGCGTCGGGCCGCCGTAGGTCACCTGCGCTGGGGTGCGAGACAGCGCGAAGCGGGAGGCGTCCACGATGGTGGTGCCCTGCTTGGCGTGGGGCACCTCGACCTGTTGACCCCGGTGGATGACCTGCGGATCGACGGTGTACTCCGGCGAGTTCTGCACGATGTGCGCAGCCACGCCGATGTCTTGCAGGCGGTGCATCAATGCCACGCCGTCGTGGCCGCGGGCCCATCCGGCGATGACCTCGTCGAGCTCATCGTGGCGCTCTTGACGCTCCGCCACGGTCAGATCGCCTAGGTCACCGCGGCCCATCAGCGCGGCCAGCGACTGCCATTGGGCATCGTCGACGCACGAGATCGCGATCCAGCTGTCGTCGGGCACGACAGCGTGGAACTGGTCGCTGGCGGCTGTCTGGTAGACGCCCTGGGGTGCAATGTGCCGGTCGCGGTTGCCCACCCGATGCGCCACCCGGCCGTTCACCGTGCGGTCGAGCACCGCCGGCGCCATCAGGTGCAGCGCCGACTCTGCTTGGGACATGTCGATGTACTGGCCCTCGCCGGTGCGCCGCCGGTGTTCCAACGCCCCCATCACCGCCGCGACCAGCCAGCGGGGCGAGGTGTAGTCGGTATAGGCGCCGAACGGCCCGCAGGGCGCCCGGTCAGGCCAACCCACCGGGTAGAAGAATCCCGAGATCGCCGCGGCCATCGTTCCGAAGCCCGCCAGCATCGCCAGCGGCCCGGTCTGGCCCATCAGGCAGCTCGACGCCATGATCACGTCGGGCCGGCGCTCACGCACTTGCTCCCAACCCATCCCGAAGCCGGCCATGCCCTTCGGCGAGAACGACTCCACGATCACGTCGGCCCAGTCGATGAGATCCCAGATGACGTCCAGCGCAGCCGCCTTGGACATGTCCAGACAGATGCCCCGCTTGCCGGCGTTCATGTTGTTGTAGAGCGCTGAGTACTCGGGGTCGCCGATGTCGTCACGGAATGGCTGCAGCGAACGGGCCACTTCGAGCCGCGTCTCAGACTCGACTCGAATGATGTCCGCCCC
Organism: Candidatus Poriferisodalis multihospitum; assembly: GCF_028283155.1. Classification (NCBI taxonomy): domain Bacteria; kingdom Bacillati; phylum Actinomycetota; class Acidimicrobiia; order Acidimicrobiales; family Candidatus Poriferisodalaceae; genus Candidatus Poriferisodalis; species Candidatus Poriferisodalis multihospitum. Next base: position 42,532 of record NZ_JAPYOK010000113.1, read on the forward strand.
ATAGTCGGCCAGCACCCGCGCTGCTGCGGGCCCCGCCATCGCCCACATGAAGTCGAGCACCTTGACGTTCTCCAGCGGACGCGCAGTCGAGGCTGTCTGGGCGCTCACGTCGGCACCAGTGGCCTCGATACGGGGTCTCGCCCGGATTGCCTCACCCTCGGACTGTTCGTCCAGCTCGGCCAAGACTTCAGCCGTGTGCTCGCCGAGCTTCGGCGGCGGGCCGAGCGGCTGCATCGGCGTGGCACTGAAGCGGGCATAGCGGCCCGGGTAGCGCACCTCGGCGGGACTGCCGTCCCCGTCAACCAGTTCCTGAGTGACCGTCTCCCAGTAGTCGCGGGCGGCCAGCTGGTGTGAATCCACCACTTCGTCGGCGGTCCATACCGGCGTGATCAGCACCCTGCGGCTCATGGCCGCGTCCAGCAACTCGGCCTTGGTCTTGGTGGCGAAGAAGTCGTGCAGGATCTGCTTCAGCCGCTCGTACTCCGAGATCGGCTCACGGCCGTCGAGCAGCATCATGGCGTACTCGGTCCAGTTCTTGTCGCGGGTGGCCTCGTCGCAGAAGCCCTCCTCGCACACCCAGTCCATGAGGCTTTGCGTGAACGCACGGAAGCCGGGCCCGAACAGGAACGTCACCGAGGCATGCCCGTCCTTGCACGGCCACATCAGCTGGACATGCAAGCCCTCGACCAGCACGCCGCCTGCGTGGCGGGTCGGCGGCGTCGCGCCCAGCGGTGTTGACAGCGCGTACGACTGGCAGGCCTGGTTCATGCTCTGTTGGGCCGACATGTCCACGTGCTGGCCGAGACCCGAGACCGTCTGGCGCTCCCACAGGGCGATCAGCGCGGCCCCTGCAGCCTCGGAGGCCGCGTTGTGGAATGCCTGCGGGAACAGGCCGCCGGTGCGCACCGGTGCCCGGTCGGAATCGCCGGTCATCGCCATGTTCACCGCCGATGCCTGCAACGTCAGGTCCGAGACTGCCCAGTCGGCCTTGGGCCCGTCGGAGCCGAACGGCGAGATCGACACGTACACCAGCTCGGGATTGATCTCCGACAGCGTGCCGTAGCCCAGCCCCAGGGCCTCCATCTGGCCCGGGCCAGCCGATTCGATCAGGATGTCGGCCGCCGCAGCCAGATCCCGCAGCGTTTCTGCGCCATCGTCGTCCGCCAGGTCCAGCACCACGCTGCGCTTGCCGCGGTTGTAGGCCCAGTGATGCAGTGAGCGCTCGGGATCGGGGACGTCCCCGGCAAAGGGGGCCATCCGCCGTGCGGACGAGCCCTCGGGAGGCTCCACCGCGATGACATCGGCGCCCATCTGGGCGAGGATCGCCCCGCACAGGTGGCCCCGCTCGTCGGTCAGATCCAGCACCCGGAACGGGCTCAGCATGGATGCGTTCTCAGAATCAGTCGAGGCGTCAGGCATCCGCACATTTCAGCACGGACGCGCAGCGCCGTTCGGGCTTGGGCGCCGCGCCTTCGTGCAGCGACCGCGGCGCTACTCGAGCAGTTCTGCCACCGCGAGCTCTGCGATGCGGTCGCCGTCGTAGGCGAGCGTCTCGGTGAGCACCTCAAAGGTGTGCTCGCCGAGCGTCGGTCCGCCGCGGTCCACCTGAGCTGGAGTGCGCGACATCACGAAGCGCGTGTTCTCGACCGTCGTGGTGCCCTGCTTGCCATGCGGCACCTCAACCAGCGCGTTGCGGTGCAGCAACTGCGGATCCACCGTGAACTCCGGCGAGTTCTGCACGATGTGGGCGGCCACGCCCGCAGCTTGCAGCTCGGCCATCAGCTCGAGATCGCAATCCAGTTGTCGTCGTGGTCATCACCGGCCGAGCTGCCTGCAGCGGTCTGGTACGCACCTTGGGGCGCAAACACCAAGTCCCGGTTGCCGGCCGATTCCCAGATGCGGCCGTTGGTGGTCCGCTCGAGCAGGGCGGGCGCCATCAGGTGCAGCGCCGCTTCGGACTGGGACAGGTCCACGTACTGCCCCCGGCCGGTCTGCCGCTTGTGCTCCAACGCCCCCATCACCGCAGCCACCAGCCAGCGGGGCGAGGTGTAGTCGGTGTACGCGGTGAAGGGTCCCGCCGGTGCACGGTCGGGCCACCCGACGGGATAGAAGAACCCCGAGATTGCCGCAGCCATCGTGCCGAAGCCCGCTAGCAGCGCCAGCGGCCCGGTCTGGCCCATCAGGCAGCTCGACGCCATCACGACGTCCGGCCGCCGTTCGAGCACCTGGGACCAACCCATGCCCCAGCCCGTCATGGCCTTGGGAGAGAACGATTCCAGGATCACGTCAGCCCAGTCAATGAGGTCCCAGATGACGTCGAGCGCTTCGGGCTTGGACATGTCGAGCGCGAGGCCGCGCTTGCCTGCGTTCAAGTTGCTGAACAGGCCCGAGCCGTCAGGGTCGCCGACGTCGTCATGGAACGGCTGGATGGAGCGCACAGCGTCGAGCTTGATGGCCGACTCGACCCGGATCACCTCGGCGCCGTAATCGGCGAGCACCCGCGACGCCGCAGGGCCGGCCATGGCCCACATGAAATCGAGCACCTTCACGCCCTCCAGCGGCGGCGAGGTGTGCGCCACCGGAGCAATCGACGCCGGCACGGCTGGCAGGCGCTCCGATGCGTCCAGCTCGGCCAGCACTTCGCCGGTGTGTTCGCCCAGCGTGGGCGCTCGTCGCAGGTTGACGAGCGGGGTCTCGGTGAACTTCGCAAACGCGCCCGGGTAGCGCACTGCAGCGGGATCGAACGAGCCTGCGCCCGCACCTGTCTCATCTTGAGGCACCACATCGCTGTGGTCGACGTCCTCCCAGTACTCACGGACCGCGAGCTGCTCGGAGTCGACCACCTCGCCTGTCGTCGACACCGGGGTGATGAGCAGCCGGCGGCTCATCGCCGCATCGAGCAGCTCGGCCTTGGTCTTGGTGGCGAAGAACCCGGTCAGGAGCTGCTTGAGCCGCTCGTACTCGGAGACCGGCTCACGGCCGTCGAGCAGCATCATGGCGTACTCGGTCCAGTTCTTGTCTCTCGTGGCCTCGTCGCAGAAACCCTCTTCGTGCACCCAGTCCATGAGGTTCTGGGTGAAGGCGCGGAAGCCGGGCCCGAACAGGAACGTCACCGACGCGTGTCCGTCGGCACAGGCCCACATGAGCTGGATGTCGATGCCTTGCAGGCTGGCGCCGCCGGCGATGCGCTGAGTCACGGTGGCATTCAGCGACGTGTTGAGCGTCGACGACATGGATGCCTGGCTCATCGACTGCTGTGCGGACATGTCGATGTGCTGGCCGAGCCCCGAGCGGGTCTGGCGTTCCCACAGGGCAATGAGTGCTGCGCCGGCCCCTTCGGAGGCGGCATTGTGCATGGCTTGGGGCAGCGTGCCCCCGGCACGCAGCGGCGCACGGTCCTTGTCGCCGGTGACGGCCATGTTCACCGCTGAGGCCTGCAGCCCCAGATCTGATGCCATCCAGTTGGCCTTGGGTCCGTCGCTGCCGAATGGCGTGATCGAGACATGGATGAGCGCAGGGTTGAGCTCGGCCAGAACATCGCGGCCGAGGCCCAGCGCTTCCGCCTCACCGGGCTCGAAGCACTCGAACACGACGTCGGCCCCGGCGATGAGCGCCTTGGCGTGCTCGACGCCTTCGGCCGTGCCGAGGTCGAGCACCACGCTGCGCTTGCCACGGTTGTAGGACCAGTGGTGCAGCGAGCGCTCCGGTCCTTCGACATCGCCTGCGAAGGGGGCCAACCTGCGCGCCGACGAGCCTTCGAGAGGCTCGATCGCGATCACATCAGCACCCATCTGCGCCCAGATCGCCCCGGCCAGGTGGCCGCGCTCGTCGGTCAGGTCAATGACGCGGTAGTCGGCCAGAACGCCCCGGGCATCGGAATTCGTATCCCCACTCATGCGCACATTTCAGCACGCGCACTTGCGCCCATTTGCCGTGGAGGCATCGATTGGCGGCGATGCGATGTGGGCGGCCGTGAAACTTCAGCCTTGGCCGCTGCGGGCCGAGTCGTCGCCCGACCCCATGCCGCTCGCAAGATCCTCGTACATGATCACGTGGGTGACGGTGACGATGCCAACAGTTGCGGGCCAGACCAGCACAGTCACGATCGCCAGCGAATACGCGAAGGACAGCGGGCTGACGACTGCTACAAGGAAGACGATCCCCGCGAAGACCATGCGCACGACGTCGAACAGCATCACGCGGCCCCATGTCGCCAGCTTGTTGCGTCCGAGTAGCCGGTTCCACCGGCGCAACGACGGCAATCCAGGCTCCACGTACACCATGACCCAGAAGATGGCCAGCAGGGGGAGAACGACAATGGAGACAAGGAACGTAAGGAGATCCCACACGGCACCGAGCGGGTCCGCGACTGCAGCGAGTCCGATCCCGATGAGGAATACGGCCGCCTGAACGACCGTGAGCACAACATTGACGAGCAGCAGTGCCGGCAACCGGCCGAGCGCGATGCTCACGGCGGTGCTGGCACCGGCGTCGATACCAGCCAGTTCTTGGCGCGCAATCTGAGCGCTTGCGGCAGACTGGAGGATGCTGACGAAACTTGCTACGAGCGCAACAAGCAGGAGACCCGCCGCCTGCGGCGTGAAGGTGAATTCGAAGGACGCCAACCATGCGTCGATCTCGGCTGTTGTCTCGATTTCGCCGCTGAACAGGGCGTCGAGCTTGGCCCAGAATTGGCCGTCGAACAGTTCGTTCACGCCCACGTACGCGCTGACGAACGCCACAAGCCACGAGGCCGCACCGAGCGTCGCGGCTACGGCAAGGTCACGCCAACGCCGGCCGACCACCCGGAACGTTCCAGCCCACAGGGCACCCATGCCGCGATGCGCATCTCGCGGGCGCCCACCATGTCCCGATCCAGAGGGCGCGGGTGCCGGACGCGGCCGCAGGTCATCATCAGCCACGGCGAGATGCTAGGTCCCAGCCGGGACCTGGAGGATGTCCCCGGTTCCACCCTCGTCGACAGGGACCTTTCCGTCTCTGGCGGTACCGGCGAGATCCACGTAGATGAGCATGTACGCGGTTGTCAGGATTGCTCCAGGCACCACGACGTAGACCACCGAGAGCAAGATGAAGCCGATGCTCCACGGTTCGGGTGCGACAATCTGCCACATGGCGAGGAAAGCGATGTACACCAACTGCCAGAGCAGGACGCGCCCCCAAATGGCACCCGCCTTGCCGCGACAGAGTTCCCGTGCCCAGCGGAACTTCGGTCGTCGCTCTTCGAGCTTGACAGCACTGAAGTAGATGTTGATCTGCGGCGCCGTGTATGCAACGACGCCTGCGATCAAGTAGGTCCAAGCCTCCAGCAGCCAGAGGTCGCGTTCGGCCAAGTACAGCCCCAAGAAGAAGAGCGGGGCGCCGAACACCGCTGCCACGAGCAGTCCGTACACCACATTGACGGTCACAACTCGCGGGAGGCGCCGCAGGGCGCCAGCACAGGCCGCTCCGGACTGCACTGATTCGCCTTGGGCATGCTGCCGAACAAGGAAAGCAACGGCGGTGGTTTGGAAGTAAATCCCAAGTCCAGTCACCCATCCGCTGATCACGGAAATGAGCGCGAAACCGGCAAACGACCTGCGGTTCGCCTCGGCAGGCGCTACGAGCTGCTCGTATGCCCCCCAACGCACGAAACCGGCGAGCACCACCAGCGCGACGACGGGTACCGCCGCCAACAGCATTGCTGGCCACTGACGCACGACGAAGCGGAAGGTGTCGCCGATGAGAGCCCGAATGGGTCGAAGCACTCCGGGCTCGGGTTCGGAGGTTCTGGTCCAGAAGAACGGCTCAGGCGGGTCCTTCGGCGGTTCTTCGGGTGCTTCGACCGCATCGAGAGGTTCTGCCCGGGGAATCTGACGGACGATCAGCGGCGTTTCCTGCTGCGGCGGGCGGCCGACGGGCACGCAGCGAAGCTAGCGAACCTCTCGAACAACGGACGGTTTCGGCCGAATCAAACGGACCCAGCGATGTCAGCCCAGTGGCTCGACCTCGACCTGCGGGTCTGCGGACTGCTCGCCCGCAATGAGATCGACGTAGATCAGCAGGTGGAACACCGCACCCAGGACGAAGATGAGCGGGAAGACGGCGGCGTTGATGAAGAGGTCGCCGTACAAGGCGGGCAGCGGCAGCGCACCCAATCCAGCGGTGAGCCCGAAACCGACGAGGTTCGCTGCGAAACCCAGCAGCATGACCCGCCCCCAGATGGCCGCTTTCCTGCCACGAATGAGTCGCCACCAGCGCCGTGGCGAAGGTATGCGAGGCTCGACATAGGCCATCACGAAGTAGACGACCAGCAGCGGGAAGAACACGACGAATGCCACGAGATACGCCAGCAGCCAGAGGACACCGAGCACAGGTGCGGCCCACAACAGAAGCACGCTGAGACCGCACCCCACCAGGGCCATGACCAAGCCGAGGAGTACTGACAAGCCGAAGATCTTGGGCATGCGCCGTATGGCCGCCATGAGTGTTTCCCCGAAGTTGATGGGTCGTCCTCGGACGTCATCGAAAGCCATCCGCGTTACGGCGATTTCTTGCACCAGAAAGCCGAGGCAGCACGCGAACCCGAAGGCGAACAGCAGGACGATGGCCGTGGTCGTCGGCGTCACATCGAATGACTCGAGCCACGCTTCGTAGTCGACCACCGTGCCGCCCGTCGGGTCCGTCAGCTCGGAGATCTTGGAGAAGAACTGTCCATTGAACAGCGCGTTCAACCCCAAGAACAGCATCACGAATGCCACGAGGTATCCCGCGACACCGATCAGGACGAATTCCCCGAAGGGTCGCCAGCGCCGACCGATGAGCGACAACGAATCACGAATGAGATCGGGAATCCGCCGCAGCTCGCCCGGCGCCTGTCGGGGGACGTACCTCCATGGCCGTTCGGGGTTTGACCCGGGAGGCGGCGCAGGCCGTGGTTTCCCGGGAGGCAGTGGTGACCACAGTCCGGCCTCGTCATCGTCTCGGGACGAAGCATCGTTCGTATCGCGCTCGGACGGAGGCGGTGCGGGTCGGGGCCGCTTGTCACCCGGTACCGGTCTGATGCCGGCTGCGTCCTGATCGTCGGTCACGGTCTGATGCTACTTCCGCAGTATCGAGCGAGTTCGAGTTGCATATCGGCGTAACGTCACAAGCGCCCAACTCGCCGCCACGATGGGGCTGCTCGCGTGAGTGGCCGGCAGAGGAGCCACCTATGAACGACACGGCGCCTGGCCTGATTGCACCGCTGCCGGGCAGCTTGGCGCCGCACCGGGTGCGGTACCTGCCGATCACCGACCGGCCGCGGATCCGGTGGCCCAACGATGCGCGCGTGGCGCTGTGGATCGCCCCCAATGTCGAGCATTACGAGTTCCTGCCGCCGCGTGATCCCCAGCGCAACACCTGGACGCGCTCGCCGCATCCCGATGTGCAGGGCTATGGCTACCGCGACTACGGCAACCGGGTGGGCTTCTGGCGCATGGCAGAAGTGCTCGATCGCTTCGGCGTCGTTGCCACGGCCTCCACCAATCTCGCCGTGTTCGACCACTACCCCGAAGTGGGCGCTGCGATGGTCGAGCGCGGCTGGGAGATCATGTCCCACGGCATCTACAACACCCGCTACATCTCCTCGATTGACGAGACCGCCGAGCGGGCCTTCTACATCGAGTGCATCGAGGCGCTGCGCAGCCACACCGGGCAGCAGCTGCGCGGCATGCTCGGCCCGGCGGTCTCCAACACCGTTCTGACTCCGGATCTCATGGCCGAAGCCGGGTTGATCTACCACGCCGACTGGTTCCACGACGATCAGCCCGTACCGCTGGCAACCCGCAGCGGGCAGCAGCTGGTGTCGGTGCCCTATTCGATGGAGCTGAACGACGTGCCGGTGTTCACCCAGCACTTCGACACCAGCGAATTCGTGGCGATGGCCAAGGCGCAGCTCGACGTGTTACGACGCGAAGCCGACGACGACGCCGGCGGCCGGGTGATGTGCGTGGCGCTGCACCCCTATCTGATGGGGATGCCACACCGGGTCGACGGGCTGGCGGCGATGCTCGACTACCTGATGAGTCACGACGACGTGTGGCAGACCACAGCCAGCCAGATCGCCCAGCACTTCCTCGATCATCACTACGACAACTTCATCGCCCACGAACCTGAGTCGCCGAACGCTCGACCCAAGGTTGCGTCGACTGGCATTGCAAGCCCGGCCGGCCATGCACAGGGGAGCGCCGTTGCCGGTGACCCAGCCCAGGCCTACGAATTCGGCCCGGCCCAGCACCAGCACGGCATGGACCACCCCTACTACGACTGGTCGCCGCTGCCGAGCCGACCCCGATTCGAGTGGCCCGACCGCAGCCCGCTGGCCGTCGGCGCGGTCGTCGTGCTCGAGCACGTCGAGTGGGAGCCTCCCTCCGACGCCTACTCGCTGCGCCGCCGAAGCGGCGGTTTGGCACGCCTGCCCGCACCCGACTACCCCCAGCTCACGATCCGCGAGTACGGCCACCGGGTCGGCATCTTCCGCCTGCTCGACCTGCTGGACCGCCACGGCATCGCCGCCACCGTCGCCGTGGATGCGCTCACCGCCGAGCACTACGGCTGGCTCGTCTCGCATCTGGCTGAGCGCGGATGCGAGATCGCCGGTCGGGGCATCGCGGCCACCCGGCTCATCACCTCCAAGAATTCCGAGACCGAGGAGCGGGATGCCATCGCGCGCAGCCTCGACGCGATCGAGTCGGCCACCGGGCTCCGCCCCACAACGTGGTTCTCCGCCGAGGGGGTCGAATCGTTCCGTACCCCGGCACTGCTGGCAGAGGCCGGTATCGACACGGTGCTGGATTGGCCCAACGACGAGCAGCCGGTTCTCATGGCGACTGAGGGCGTGTTGGCCGGGGTGGGCAGGCCCGATGCCACGCCGCCGATGGTGTCGCTGCCGCTGTTCCTCGAAGCCGACGACGAGTTCGCGCTGTGGCACCGGCGGGTGCCGCTGGATGGCTGGCGCGAGATCGTCACCGGCGCCGCCGCCCGCATGCACCGCGACGGCGCCGAGCATCCCGCCGGAAGCCGCCTGCTCATGCTGACTCTGCGACCGTGGCTTGCGGGCCAGCCGTTCCGCGTGCCGACGCTTGACACAGCACTCGCCCAGGTGATGGCGCTCGGCAACATCCACACCGCCACCGCGAGCGAATTGGCTGTCCACGCGCGCTCGACGCTGCGCTGAGCCAGGCAGTCACCGCGGCTCGCCTGACACTGTCCCTGGAAGTCTTGACGCTGCAGTGCAGGCGGCCAGCTAGGCCAGACGCCAAGAACCGGGCTCGGGCACGCGCAGGCCGAGGTGGTCGCGCAGCGTGTTGCCCGAGTACCCGGTGCGGAACAGGCCGCGGCGTTGCAGTTCGGGCACGACGAGCTCGACGAAGTCCTCGAATGCCCCCGGCATGTGCGTGCCCGCAATCACGAATCCGTCGACAGCGCGCTCGGTGAACCACTCTTCGAAGTAGTCGGCCATCTCGACCGGTCCACCCACGGTCGGGTGAGCCAGCCGGCCCCGGCCTGACACCTGCACGAAGTCGCGCACAGTGGGGTTGGCCCGTCCGGTGATCTGCAGCACTTGGTTGCGGATGCCCTGGATGCCGGTCATGGCATCGAGGTCGTCGTCGGACAGCGGCTCGTCGAGGTCTCGGCTGGCGAAGTCGAAGTTCAGCCCCTCTGACAGCAGCGACAGATCGTCGACCAGCGTCGGCAGCTCGTCGTAGGCGGCCCGGCGGTCCTCGGCCTCGGCCATGGTGCGGCCCACGACCGGGAACGTCAGGTTGGTGATCTTCACTTCGTCGGGGTCGCGGCCGAGTGCCTCGATCTGGGACTTCACGGCGGCGTAGTGCTCGACCGCGCTGTCAAGCCGGACTTGGCTCACGAACAGCAGCTCGCCCCAGCGGGCGGCGAACGTGGTGCCGCGCCCACTCTGGCCGGCTTGGATCACGACCGGATGGCCTTGGGGCGTGCGTGGCACCGTGAACGGCCCACGCGACGAGAACCACTGCCCTTGGTGATCGAGCCGGCGCACCCGGTCACCGTGCGCATACAGGCCTGCGGCCCGGTCGGCGGCAATGGCATCGGCCTCCCAGGTGTCCCAGTGGCCGTGCACCACCTCCATGAACTCGTCCGCCCGGTCGTAGCGCACGTCGTGGGCGGGTGCCCGGGCCAGGCCCATGTTGCGGGCCTCGTTGTCGTTGACCGAGGTGACGACGTTCCATGCCGCTCGCCCGCCCGTCAGGTGGTCGAGCGTGGCGAACACCCGGGCCACATGGAACGGCTCGTAGTAGGTGGTGGAGTAGGTGGCGCCCAGGCCGAGCCGGCTGGTCGTCATGCCCATCGCCGTGAGCACCGCGACCGGGTCGAGCTTCACGCAGCGGATGCCCGCTTCCACCGTGTGCCGGTGGTCGCCGCCGTACATGTCGGGCATCGCCAAGCGGTCGTCGAAGAAGCCCAAGTCGAAGCGCCCGGCCTCCAGCACCTGGCCGATGTGGCGGTAGTAGTCGAAGGTGGTGACGTCGTGGCGGGCGTCGGGATGCCGCCACGCGGCGGGAATGGTGGTGCAGTTCTGGGCCTGCAGGAATCCCACCAGCACGATCTGACGCTGAGCGCTCACGCCCAGCGATGGTAGAGAGCCATCGCGCCGCACGACGGCTCACCGGCGGGCCGGGACAGCAAAGTGTCAGACTCGACGCCCATGCCGACGTCTCCGCGAGCCGATGTTGCCCACGACGAGGCCCTTCGGGAACGGCTTGCAGCGAATCTGGCGCGCCATGAGGTTCGCCGGCATCCGGCGCAGGGACGCAAGCACGCTGCGGTAGCAGTGATCGTGCTGGACAGCGACGCTGAGCTGCACGGAGCGGATCCCGAGTTCAGCGGTCTCAATGCCGAGGAGCGCCGCCAGATGCTGGCCGAGGTTCCCGGAGCGGTGGACGACCCGATGCTGACCGGCGACGTCGAAGGGACTGCGGGCGGCGCTTCGGTGCTGTTGACCCGGCGAGGCTCGCACCTGCGCGGTCATCGCGGGCAGTGGGCGCTGCCAGGCGGTCGGATGGATGCAGGCGAGACAGCTTTGGAAGCGGCCATCCGGGAGTGCTCGGAAGAGGTCGGGCTGGAGCTGACCAGTCACGACCTGCTCGGCCAGCTCGACGACTACCCGACCCGCTCGGGCTATGTCATCAGCCCGTTCGTGTTCTGGCTTTCCGATGATCGGGAACCGGTCGCCAATCCCGCCGAGGTCGCTTCGGTGCACCGCGTCGCGCTGCGCGAGCTGGTCCGGCCCGACTCGCCACGGTTTGTGAGCATCCCCGAGAGCGACCGCCCCGTCGTGCAGGTCCCCATCGGCGGCGACCTCATTCACGCGCCCACCGGCGCCGTGCTCTACCAATTCCGGGCCGTCGCCTACGACGGCCTCACCACCCGCGTCGACGAACTGGAGCAGCCCGTGTTCGCATGGTCTTGACCATGCGAACCATCAAACACAGCGCCTGGCGTTAGCCGAGCACGGACATCGACGAGCCGTGCAGGTCGCGCTTGCGCGAGAACGTGCCCATGTCTATGTCGAAGCCGGTGTGCTTGCCCGTCACCACGAGGGGGTTGGCATCGTGGTCGTGGCCGGCTTCGATCGCACCGATCAATTCAGCCATGCAGTGGCCGGCGACTGCGGCGTTCTTGAACTGGTTGCCGCTGGTGCCGATGGCCACATAGAAGCCGTCGAGCGACGTGCGGTCGTAGATCGGGATCCAGTCGTCGGTGACGTCATACACACCGACAATGCCTCTCGGCTGGTGGGGCAGGCCCAATTCGGGCATGCGCCGGGCGAACCGCAGCACGTGGGTCTCCCACTGCTCGCGGGTGAGATCCTGCGAGCAGTCGTCGATCTCGTCGGTGCTGAGCCATTCCAAGTCGTCCATGTCCAGCTCGAGCGAACCGATCAGGATGTTGTTGCCCACTTCGGGTCGCACGTAGCAGCCGCAGTCGTCATCGGCCATCGCCGCACCCACGCGCTCGAAGTCGATGCCTGCCGGACCACATTCACCACGACCGGCGCTGACAGCACCGCTCCGCCGGCCAGCACGACGCCCTCGGCACGGCCGGAGCCTGCGACCCCAGTGACGGTCTCACCGAAGCGGAACTCGGCCCCGGCGGCCTCTGCCGCCAGCCGGAGATTGTGGGCAGCGAGCTGCGGGTCGCCGATATAGCCGGCTTCTGGCGTCCACAGTGCGCCTTCCAGCTGCGAGGTGGGCTCGGCCCAGAACTCCGGGTCGCCAATCTGCCTGGGCGGACCGAAGCGTGACAGGTCGAGGTGCCCAAGTCGGGCGACCGCCTCGTCACGATCCCAGACCTCATAGGGCACGCCGAGTGCCTCAAAGTGCGGCACGGGCAGCAGGTGGGGGCCGTCGCCGCTGATCAGCGTCAGCATCCCGCACTTCGTGAACGTGGTGAAGCCGGCCTCGTCGCAATCGCCGATGTGGGCAGGCCAGTTCAGCCAGTACTGCAGACCCTCGTAGGACATCGCAACGCCCGCACGGGTGGAGTAGGTGAACCGCACGATGGCCGACGACGAGCTGGTGGAACCCTGGCCGGCGCCCGGGTTGCGATCGACGCCCACCACCCGCCAGCCGCGCTGGGCCAGCTCATAGGTGACCGCCGTTCCGATGACACCTGCCCCGATGACGACGGCGTCGTAGCTCATGCCCTAGCCGATGCGGAGCGGCTTGGCGATGGCGGCGGTGAGCACTTCGGGGTCGCCGTCGGTCACCAGCACATCGTCCTCGATGCGGATGCCGCCGAACCCCCGCAGCTCATCCGCCCGCTCCCACACGACGCTTTCGGCGAACTTCTCCCGCCGGGCTGGATCGCCCAGCAGCGCGTCGATGAAGTAGATGCCCGGCTCGACCGTGGTGACCATGCCGCGCTCGAGGACTCGATTGGGCCCCAGCTTCGCTAGCACCGGATCGTCGCTCGGCTCGCGGCTGTAGGGGACGCTGGTGATGTCGTGCACCGACAGCCCCAGCAGGTGGCCGAGCCCGTGGGGGAAGAACAGCGCAACGGCGCCCTCGGTCACCAACTCAGTCGGATCGCCGCGCAGCAGCCCCATCTCGACCAGACCTGCGCCCAAGATGCGTGCAGCGGCCAGGTGCACCTCTTTCCAGACGGCGCCGGGGCGGCACATGTCGATGGTCTGCTGCTGCGCGCTGAGCACCAAGTCCCAGAGGAATTGCTGCTCGTCGGTGGGGTCGGCGCCGACGACCATCGTGCGGGTGACATCGCTGGCGTAGCCGCCGAACTGCGCGCCGGCGTCGATGAGCAGCAGGTCGCCGGCCTCGATCGTCCGGGTCGCGGGCCGCAGCGGGTCGTCGCCCGCATACACGTAGTGCAGGTAGGCACCGTGCGACCCCGATGCCACGATGCTGTCATAGGCCACCCGGGGTGCTCCTGCGGCGTAGAACTGCGCCTCCATGCCGACCTGGATGTCACGTTCCGTCATGCCCGGTGCCGCGTTGGCATAGACCCACTCGAATCCGGCGGTGCTGGCTGTGGCGGCGCGCCGGATGTCGTCCAGCTCGGCCTCGTCCTTGGTCATGCGCTCGAGCGCGACGGCAGCGCTCAGCCGAAGCACGGCCGCCCCGGGTGCGAGCTCGCCGGCTTCCGCTGCGGTGCCATCAGACCCTGATTCATCGTTCGTTTCTGCTGGCGCGGGCAGCACGTCGGGCATCATCGCGCCGGCTCCCAGCTCGATCAGCGTGCGGTCGCTGCGTTGCGCCAGCCACTCCTCCAGCTCGTCGAGGGGCCGCCCGACGGGCGTCGGCGGTTGCTCCCACACGAGCCGCTCTGGGGTGAAGCGCGGCCCGAACAGCTCCCATTCGCCCGCCGCGGCGTCGTAAGCGAGCGTCGTTCCCGGCGAGCCCACGGCGGCCAGGTACGCCACATCTGGGTGGGGCAGGAAGGCAAAATGCTGGTCAGTTCCCGACCAGCCCGACGGCTCGCCCGCCCGCAGAACCACTACCTCGTCGGTCAGCTCCCAGCGCTTTGCGACCCGCGCCCGCCGCTCGGCCAACGCCTCGTCAGTCGGCTTCACGCCGCGCACCCTAACGCCGCCGCTGCGGCCCGCCCGCGCGATCCCTAAGTTCTTGGCGCGTGAGTGACGAAGCTGCCCCTGAACCAGAGATGCCACCGCTGCTGGCCAAGGCCATGGCTGCGAGGGAGGCGACGCTGGACGAGGCCCGGCCCGAGGCCGTGGCTCGCCAGCACGCGCGTGGCCGGTGGACCGCCCGGGAACGGATCGCCGCGCTGTTCGACCCGGACACGTTCGTCGAGTACGGCCAACTCGCACAGCCCCAGATCCGCTCGCTGGGCGACGGGCCGGCTGACGGCCTCGTCATGGGCGTCGGGCAGGTGGACGGCGTGTCGGTGTGTGCCTTCACCTACGACTACACCGTGATGGGCGGCAGCCAGAGCCCGACCAACCATCGCAAGGTGGACCGGTTGATGGAGGTTGCCGAGCGAAACCGCTGGCCGGTCATCTTCTGGTCAGAGGGCGCGGGGGCACGTGCCACCGAGCTGTTCTACGAAAGCGGCACGGCGACTACCTTCATCCAGCTCGCACGGCTCTCGGGCCTGGTGCCGATCGTCACGATCCTGTCGGGGCCGAGCTTTGCCGGCCAAGCCAACATCGCCGGCACCTCCGACGTGGTGATTGCAACCAGGGACTCGACGATGGGACTGTCGGGGCCGCCGCTGGTGAGGTCGGCGACCGGCGAGGATCTGACCCCCGAAGAACTCGGCCCCATGTCGCTGCATGAACGGACCGGTGCTGTCGATCTGGTGGTCGACGACGAGACAGCGGCCCTGCAGACAGCTCGCAGGTACCTGTCGTACTTCACCGACGTGGCAGCTCCCCCGCCGCCGGTCGCCCACGACCAGACCCCGTTGCGCACGATGGTGCCCGAGAACCCCCGGCGCGCCTATGACGTGCGCAAGATCGTGGAGATCCTGGCCGACGAAGACTCGGTGATGGAGCTTCGCCCGCTCTTCGGGCGATGCCTGTCGACATCGCTGTGCCGCATCGAGGGGCACCGCATCGGCGTGCTGGCGAACAACCCGATGTTCGGTGCCGGTGCCATCGACTCGGAAGGCTCGGCCAAGTTCTCGCGCTTCGTCGAGCTGTGCAATGCGTACGACCTGCCGCTGCTGTTCCTGTGCGACACCCCCGGCTTCATGATCGGCACGGCTGCGGAGAAGTCTGCGATCGTGCGTCACAGCGCCCGCACCCTGGTGGCGATCAGCGCTGCCGACGTGCCGATCCTGGGCGTGATCCTGCGCAAGGCGTACGGCCTCGGCTACTACGCCATGGGCTCCGACGCTCTCGACCCCGACCTGTACGTCGGCTGGCCGACCGCGGAGTTCGGCGGCATGGGCCTCGAGGGCGCGGTGAACATCGTGTACCGCGACGAGCTCGAGGCTGCGCCCGACGACGCGACCCAGCGCGAGATCCGCGATCGGCGCGTCGCCGAGTGGAAAGAGCGCAATACCGGCCTGGAGTTCGCCCGTTCGTTCCTGCTGGACGACATCATCGACCCGGCCGAAACACGGGATCTGATCGCCCGCCTGCTCGCGACGTTCCCGCCGCCGGCTCCGCGCGAGGGGCGCAAGCACCCCATCGACCCCTGGTAGCCGCCCCGGCCGCTACTGCTGCTGCTGTGCGGCCTGCTGCTGGGCCGCCGCGTCTGCCGGCGGGCTCACCGCAACACGAGCCTGCCGGCGGATCGGTTCGGTCACCATCGAGACCGGCGCCGTCGGCTGGGCGATGATCACCTCCGCGTCAACCTTGGCGTCGGCCGCTCCGTTGAACACCCCGCGCACTGGCGGAATGTCGTTGTAGTCACGGCCGTAACCGATCACGACGTGGCGTTCGCCAACCGGCCCGCCGTTAGTTGGGTCGAGCGCATGCCACCCGTAACCGGGCACCGCGGCTTCGATCCATGCGTGGGTCTGCACCGAGATGGCCGTCGAATCGGAATCGCCATCAGCGTCATGGTCGGGACGCGTCTCATCGAGCGCAAACAGATACCCCGAGACGTATCGCGCCGGGATGCCGGTGCACCGCAGCATTCCCACCGCAAGGTGTGCGAAGTCCTGGCAAACCCCCCGCCCGCCGTCGATCAACTCCTCCAGCGTCACGCCGATAGCGGTCGAACCTCGCTCATAGGTGAGCACCGTGGGGACGGCCTGGGCGACTGCGAGCACGCGCTCACACACGTCATCAGCCGCACTGCGGACGGCCCACGAGGCCACCTCGTTGACCAGTTCGCCCCACTGCACATGCTGGGATGGCGCGAGGTACTCGATGTGGGAGTTGACGAACTGCTGGTCACTCAGCCGCTCGCAGCTCACCGGCGCCGGGGCGCCGTCGGCGGGCGTGGTCTCCACCGATGCCTCGGCCACCACCAGCAGATCGTCGTGCGGTGCGCGCATGCCCAGGTGATCGACGGTGGTGCCGAAGTAGTCGCGCGTCTGCAACACCCGGGTCGCCGGTGTGGTCGTCAACCGGTACGACAGCACCTGCTGACGCAGGTCGTCGCGGGGCCGTACCCGGATCTCGTTCTGCGATTCCGAAACGGGCTCTGCGTAGGTGAAGTGCAGCCGGTAGGCGATGTCGAGCCTCATCGCAGCCTGCCCGTCCCGTCGCCGGGGCGCACGAACTGCGCATGCACTTCGGCGAAGCTCGATCTCGCCACCGTGCTGGCGTGCACATCGGCGGCAAGCTCGGCCAGCGCCGAGCCCAGGTACGCCAGCTCAGCCTCGGGTTCGACCAGCAGCTCGTCGAGCTCGCCGTACTCCAGGTGCGCACGCAGTGCTCCGGCGCGACGGCGGGGGGTGGCGACGGCGCCCGCTGCCGCGGCCAGATCCTCCAAGCGCAGCTCCACCCGTCCGAGACACCACAGCACCGAGCGGGGCATCTGCTCGTGCTGCAGGAGGAACTTGGCAACTGCAGGCCACTGCGGCGAGTGCCCCAGCTCGCGCCGGGCGGCCTGCAGAGAGTGTGTGAACGCCAGCAGCCGGTTGCCGTCGAAGACGTCACTGCCGGTCCCGAGGCCCGACTTCAGCAACTCCACGGTCAGGATCGACCGCTCGAGCAGCCGGCCCGCTTCCATGAACGCGTAGCCCTCGTCGCGGCTCATCGACTCGGTCATCACGCCGCTGAGCGAGCGGCACCCACGCCGGGCAGTGATCACCGACATGCGCGACACCTCGCCGCCGGTTTGCTCCCGCGCGGCGGCACCGACAGACTTGGCGCTCTGCATCAGGATGTGGAGGCTGTTGGCCTCTTCCCACAGCTCCACCGGGATGCGATCGCGCACGATGCGCAGGTTCTCGCGTACGGCTTGCACCGCCGACACCACCGAGCCGGGATGCGAGTCGTCCGAGACCAGGAAATCCATGACGGCATACGGGCCGGTGCCAACCTGCGCGGCGACGAACTCGTCCTGCAGCCCCAAGGCCTGCACCAGCCTGCGCGAGGCCAACCGGGCCTCAGTGGCCTGGCGGTGCATGACCGCGTTGGTCTCCACAGACACGCAGCGGGCGATGGTGTCGGCCCTCTCCAGGTAACGACCGGCCCACAGCAGGGAATCGGCGTGGCGGGCCAGGATCATCGGGCGGAGTCCTGTGCTGCGGCGCCGTTCGAGTGGGCACCGTCGGCCAGCACCCAGGTGTCCTTCGAACCGCCGCCCTGGGACGAGTTCACGATCAGCGAGCCCTTGCGCATGGCCACGCGCGTCAGGCCGCCGGGGAACACCTGCGTCCGCTCGCCGGTGATCACGAACGGCCGCAGGTCGAGGTGGCGCGGCTCGAGCACGTCGTCGCACAGGGAGGCCAACGTCGACAGCTCCACTACTTCCTGCACCACCCAGTTGCGCGGGTCCCGCTCGATCTCGGCCCGGGCATCCGCCAACTCCTCATCGGAAGCGTCGCGGCCGATGACGATGCCGTATCCCCCCGACTCCCCGACCGGTTTGATGACCAGCTCGTCGAGCCGGTCGAACGCCGCCTCCCGCTGGTCGGGCTCCCACATCACGTAGGTCTCGACGTTGGGCAGGATCGGCTGCTCGCCCAGGTAGTAGCGAATCAGGTCGGTGACATAGGGATGGATGGCCTTGTCGTCGGCCACGCCGTTGCCGATCGAGTTGCACACCGTCACCGTGCCCGCACGCATGGCGCCCAGCAGCCCCGGCACGCCGAGCGTCGAGTCGGGCCGGAACGAGACCGGGTCCAAGAAGGAGTCGTCGATGCGGCGGTAGATCACGTCGACCGGCACCAGCCCTTCGATGGTGCGCAGGTACACAACATGCTCGTCCACGACGAGGTCGGGGCCCTCTACCAGCTCCACGCCCATCTCCCGGGCGAGGAACGCATGCTCGAAGTACGCCGAGTTGTAGATGCCCGGCGTCAGGATCACGATGAGCGGTTTGTCGCCCGACCCGGTGGGCGCCACCGACTCGAGCGCCGTGCGCAGCATCCGGCCGTACTGGCTCACCGGCTCGACGGTGTGGTCTTCCCACACGCGGGGGAACGCCTTGGTCATCGCCGCGCGGTTCTCGATGACATAGCTGATCCCGCTCGGGTTGCGCAGATTGTCCTCGAGCACCCGGTACTGGCCCTCGGCATCGCGCACCAGGTCGATGCCAGCGATGACGCAGTGCGCGTCGTGCGGCACGCTGACACCGAACGCGTTGCGCTCGAATCCGTCCGACGACTGCACCAGCCACGCAGGCACGACGCCGTCGGCCATGGCCGCGCCCTCGCCGGTGTAGATGTCGGCCAGGAACCTGTTCAGCGCGGTGACGCGCTGTGAGAGGCCCCGCTCGATCTCGCGCCACTCTGCTGCGGCGATGAGCCGGGGGAACAAGTCCATCGGCCAGGTCCGCTCGGTGCCCTGCGAGTCGCCGTACACGGTGAAGGTGATGCCCTGACGGCGGAATTCCTCTTCGATGATGCCCTCGCGGCGCCGCAGCTCGGCCGTGTCGAAGTTGGAAAATCGCTCGACGATGGCCGCGTAGACGGGCCGAATGGAGCCGTCGCGGTCGAACGCCTCGTCATAGGCAGGGAACTCGGCGTCAGGCTTCCGCAGTTCCGCCATGGCCCATTTGATAGCGCGTCAAGGTGTGCGCACGTGTCACCAACGCTCGTGACCCGCTTGAGATCGGTTCTTGCCGGCGTTGAGTCCGGCGAGCGCGATCAGTGCTCGGCGATGGTTTTCTCCAGCATGTCGATGGTCTCCATCGCGCCAAGGCACTGGGCGACTGACGCATTGGGCTCACGCCCCTCGGTGATCGCCGAGATGAACTCGCGGTCCTGCAGCTCGATGCCGTCGCTGGAGATCGCCACCCCCGACAGGTCGACCGGGTTGTCGTAGCCGTCTACCAGATCGTCGTAGCGGGCGATGTAGGTGCCGTTGTCGCAGATGTAGCGGAAGAACGTGCCGAGCGGCCCGTTGTTGTTGAACGAGAGCGACAGCGTGCACAGCGCCCCCGACGGCACGCTCATGCCGATCGTCATGTCCATGGCGATGCCCAGCTCGGGGTGCGTCGGCCCCTGCTGTGCCCAGCCCGAGGTGATCAGTTCGCCCGTCTGGTAGCCGAAGAGATCCACCGTGTGGCACGAGTGGTGCCACAGCAGGTGGTCGGTCCAGGTGCGGGGCTTGCCCATGGCGTTGCGGTTCTCTCGCCGGAAGAAATAGGTCTCGACGACGAGGTGTTGCAGCGTCAGCTCGCCACGGCGGATTCGGTCTTGCACCCACTGATGGCTCGGGTTGAAACGCCGGGTGTGGCAGACCATTGCGGTGACGCCGGTCTCCTGCTGGGTCCGCACCAGCTCGGAGCTGTCGGCGAGATTGTCGGCCATCGGGATCTCGACCAGCACGTGCTTGCCCGCCCGCATGGTCTGGATGGCTTGGGCTGCGTGCATCTGTGTCGGGGTTGCGAGGATCGCCGCATCGGCGTCGAGCGCCAACGCTTCGGCCAGGTCGGTCGTCCACCGCTCGATGCCGAACTCGTCTGCGAACGCCTCAGTGTCGTCGGCGAGGCCGCCCACTATGGCGACCACCTCGACATCGTCAATCCGCTGCAGCGCAGCGATGTGCTTGCGCCCAATAGCGCCCTCTCCGGCAAGGATGATCTTCACCGCACTCCCCTGTCCGCTGGCGGCCCCGACCCTAGGCGGACCTTGTGACGATTCCGATTTGATCGCTCGGCGCAAACAGACCTACCGGGCAGAATCTGAAGTCAATAGCCTCGGTTGGCCGAGGGGGCGCCATGGCGACGACACGCGACTACGACGACATTCCTGGGACGTACGTCTTCGACGGCCGGCGGTCGCAGCAGGGCTACCACCTGAACATGTTCTGTATGAGCCTGAACGCCGAGGCCAACCGGGAGCGATTCCGGGCAGACGAGGCCGCCTACGTCGACGGGTTCGATCTTTCGCCTGAGCAGCGCCAGGCGGTCTTGGAGCGGGACTGGCTGGGGATGCTCCAGCAGGGCGGGAACATCTACTACACGTTCAAGCTGGCGATCTTGGACGGGCTGTCGATGCAAGACGTCGGCGGCGCGATGTCGGGTGTCAGCGGTCAGGAATTTACGCAGATGATGATCGACGGCGGCCGGTCAATCGAGGGCAACCGTCGCGTCGGCGAGTCCGCAGCGACAAGCGGCTCTGCAGGGGGCACGCCATGACCACAGTCGTCGGCGGCATCGGCACTTCACACGTCCCCGCGGTCGGGGCTGCCATCGACCACGGCAAGCAGGACGAGCCTTACTGGCGCCCCTACTTCGAGAAGATTCAGCCGGCCCGCGAGTGGATGGCCGCACAGCAGCCTGATGTCTGCATCGTCGTCTACAACGATCACGCGTCGGCGTTCTCGCTGCAGCTCATCCCGACCTTCGCTCTCGGCGTAGCGGCCGAGTTCCAACCAGCGGATGAGGGCTACGGACCCCGGCAGGTCCCGACGGTGCAGGGACATCCCGAGCTGGCCTGGCACATTGCGGAGTCGCTCATCGGCGACGAGTTCGACATCACCATCGCCAACGAGATGGACGTCGACCACGGCCTCACGGTGCCGCTGTCGGTCATGTTCGGCGAGCCCGACGCTTGGCCGTGCCGGGTCATCCCGATCTGCGTCAACGTCATCCAGTACCCGCCGCCGTCAGGCAAGCGATGCCTCAGTCTCGGGCGGGCGATCCGGCGAGCGCTCGACAGCTACGCCGGTTCCGATGCCGACTCGCTCAAGGTTGCCGTCTTCGGCACCGGCGGCATGTCGCACCAGCTCCAAGGGGAGCGGGCCGGCTTAGTCAATGCAGAGTTCGATCTGGCGTTCATGGACGAACTGGTCGCCGAGCCCGACACCGGCTGCCTGCGCCCCCACACTGCATACATCCGCGAGGCGGGCTCCGAGGGCATCGAGCTGGTGATGTGGTTCGTGATGCGGGGCGTGCTCGACGATGAAGTCGACGAGGTGTTCCGCATGCATCACGTGCCCACCTCCAACACCGGCAACGGCCTGCTGATCCTGCAGAACGCCAGAGGCCGAGCCGCTAGGCGAAGCCGTGGCCCGAGCGGCCCGTGAGCGAAGCGAACAAGAGCGGGAAGCACGGCAGCGCTAGACCTCGAGCGGCAGACCGACGTACTGCTCGGCGAAGGCGATCTGGGCCGACTGCGACGTGGACAGGTGGTACAGCTCCTGCTCCTGCGCGCGCTGGTCGAAGTCGCTCATGTCGGGGAACCGGTGCAGCAGCATCGTGAGCGACCACGAGAACCGCATGGCGCCCCACACCCGCCGCGACGCCATCTCTGAATAGCTGTCGAGGTAGCCGTCGTCGCCACGCTGGTAGTGATCGACGAAGGCCCGCGCCAGGTAATGCACGTCGGAGATCGCCAGATTCAGGCCCTTGGCACCGGTTGGCGGCACGATGTGCGCTGCGTCGCCGGCCAGGAAGAGGCTGCCGTAGCGCATGGGCTCGGAGGCGAAGCTGCGCAGTGGAGCGATCGACTTCTCGATCGACGGTCCGGTCTCGATGAGCGCCGCCTTGTCGGCAGGGATGCGAGTCAGCAGCTCAGTCCAGAAGCGGTCGTCGGGCCAGTCGTCGATGGTGTCAGTCAGCGGGCACTGCACGTAGTACCGGCTCAGCATCGGGTTGCGCATGCTGCACAGCGCGAAACCCCGCTGATGGTTGGCATACAGCAAGTGCGGCAGCGGCGGGGTTTCCGAGAGGATGCCGAGCCAGCCGAAGGGATAGTCCTTCTCGAACTCGGTGCGGACGCTGGCCGGGATGGCGGTGCGGCTCACGCCATGAGAGCCGTCGCAGCCAGCCACGAAGTCGCAGTCGATGCGCTCGCTGACACCGTTGGCCACGAAGGTCACCGACGGCCGGCGGGCGGGGTCGCTGATCTGTACGTCGTGGGCCTCGAAGATGATCGTGTTGCCCGCTGCATCTACTGCCTCGTAGAGATCCTCTTGGATGTTGGTCTGGCCGTAGGCCATCATCCGGCGCCCGAGCAGCTCATGGGAGTCGATCGACAGCATTTCCGAGCCACGCCACGCGATGTTGATCGTGTCGTGGACCTGGCCCTCGCGGTCCATGCGCTCGGCCAGCCCCGCATCCCGCAGGATCTCCACCGAGCCCCATTCCAGGACGCCAGCGCGAATGCGTGCCAGCACGTAGGCCCGTGACTGCTGCTCCAGCACGACATGGGAGACGCCTGCTCGGCCCAGCAGGTGCGACAGCAGCGTTCCCGCCGGTCCGGCACCCACGATGACCACCTGCGTCTTCATCCGCCGTCCCTAGCCGAAGTCGTAGAGCGTCTCTGGATTGGTGACCAGGATGAGGTTGCGGGTCGACTCGTCGGGGGCGAACGCCGCCAGGGTGTCGACGAGATCGCCGTCGTCGGGCATGTGGCGCACGTTGGGATGGGGCCAGTCGGTGCCCCACAGGATCCGGTCTGGTGCAGCTGCGATGAGCGCTTGGGCGTAGGGCACGACGTCGTCATACGGCAGAGTTCCGCCGGCGGTGAGCCGCTCGGCGCCCGACACCTTCACCCATGCGCGCTCGTCCCTCATCAGGTCGAGCAGCGCCTCAAATGGCTCTTGGCCGAGCCCGGCGGCAGCGTCGACCCGGGCCATGTGGTCGATCACGTACGGGCAGGGCATCCGGTCGAGCAACTCGGCGTAGCGCGGCAGATCCTTCGCATCGAAATGCAGCACGATGTGCCAGCCGAACGGCTGCACCCGGTCGACGAGGCGCCAGAACACGTCGAGCTCGGGCGCGCCGCCGAGGTGAGCGACGAAGTTGAAGCGGGTGCCGCGGACCCCGGCATCGTGCAGCGCGCCGATGTCGGCCTCGCCGAACGACTCGTCGATCATCGCCACGCCGGCATAGCGGCCCTTGCCTCGCACGAGCGCGTCCACCATGGCGGCGTTGTCGGTGCCATGGCAGCTTGCCTGCACGAAAACGGCCCGCGACAGCCCGAGGCGCTGCTGCAGCACCTCGAAGTCGTCGATGCCGGAATCGGGCGGTGTGTAGGTGGCTTCGGGGGCGAATGGGAACCGGTGCGCCGGGCCGAAGATGTGGCAATGGGCATCGGTGGCGCCCGGAGGCGGTGTGAACGCCGTGGGAGCGTGCGGCTCGGGGTGCGGCGGCAGGATCGTGCGTGCCTTCATTCGCTATCGCCCGATGAGGCGCTCCTGGGAAAGACGATGCCGTCGAACAGCTTGCGGGCTGTGCGGACGATGCCTGAACGGCCGACGACGGGGCCTGTGGGGCCGTCTGCGAGCTCGACGCGGGCGATGAACGTACCGGTGGGGTGCTCGATCTCGACAAGATCGGGGTCGTCACCGGGCTCCAGGAGCTCTGCGCCGACGCCGCCCGGCAGGCGCAGGGCAGTGGCCACGCTGACCGCGCCCAGCACACCGATGGCCTCATGACAGCGGTGCGGGATGAACGTGCGGGTGCAGATGTGGCCGCCCGCCCGAGGCGCGGACACCAGCGTCATCTTCGGCACGGTCGTGGTGCTGACGTCGCCCAGTTTCATCAGCTCGCCAGCCCGTAGGCGGATGTTCTCCAAGCGTCGCCGGAACAGCTCGTTGGCCTCAAGTGCGGCTGGCGATTCGGCGCCGGCGATGCCCAGAGCAGCCGCCCGGAGCACAACCGTAGGCATGCCGTTGTCGATGCAGGTTGCTTCGATGCCGTCGATCGCATCGGCGACGGCACCGGTAGGCAGCAGCGCCCCACACGTCGAACCCGCGGTGGCCTCGAAGTCGAGACGTACCTCGGCCGCCGTGCTCGGCACGCCGGAGATCGCGGTGTCGCCGTCATAGACCGGAAGTCCCACGTCAAGCGGGAAAGACGCCGTCGCGACCGAGTCGCTGTTCGCCATGCGAATCCGTACCTCAGCCCCGGCGCCGCTGACGGCGACGAGTCCGCGCTCCACTGCGAACTGCCCCACACCAGCCAGCAGGTTGCCGCAGTTCTGCCGGTCGCTGACCGAGCCATCGTCGACGCCGACCTGCAGGAACAGGTAGTCCACGTCAACGTCGGGGTCAGACGATGGCGACACCAGCGCCACCTTGGACGTCAACGGATGCGCGCCGCCGATGCCGTCGATCTGGCGCGGGTCGGGCGAGCCCATCACTCGCGCCAGCAGCGAATCACGCTCGTCGGGGTCGTCGGGAAGCTCGCCGGCGACGAAGTAGGTGCCCTTGGAGGTGCCGCCCCGCATGACCATGCAGCGAACGCCCGAGGCTGCCGGGTCATGAGGGCCTGCACTCACTCGATCCACTCCACGCCGAGGTCGATCAGCTTCTGGCGCAGCCCGTACATGTCGAGCCCCAGTTCGCCTGCTTGCAAGCGGGCACGGCTCACCGTTTCGTTTTCCAGCCGGGCGTTGGATTGCTCGAGCGCCCAGTCGGCTTCGCTGCGGGGCACCGCCACCACGCCGTCGTCGTCGGCGCAGATGACATCGCCCGGTTCGATGATGACGCCGTTGATGCTGATGGGAACGTTCACCGAGCCTGGGGTGTTCTTGACCGTGCCCTCGCATGACACGTGCCGGCTCCACACCGCGAAGCCCATGGCGCGCAGGTCCAGGGTGTCGCGGACTCCGGCGTCCATCACGAGGCCCACGACGCCGCGAGCCATCAACGACGACGCCAGCAGGTCGCCGAACATGCCGTGCGTGGACGGTGCCGTGTTGGTGACGACCAGCAGGTCCCCCGGCTGGCAGATCTCCACAGCGGCGTGAATCATGATGTTGTCGCCGGGATGCGAGAGCACGGTGACCGCGGACCCGCCGACCTTGGTGCCCTGCTGGATGGGTCGCAGATCGGGGCCGAGATAGCCGCGGCGGCCGATTGCCTCGTGCACAGTGGCGGTGCCGGCATCGCCGAGACCCGCGATGACCTCGCTGTCGGTCCGCTCGATAGTGCGCTTCACGATGTGCTGAGCCGCCATCATCCCTCCCGGTCTCTCGCCGCTGCGGCACTCTTCTGGGCTTCCAGGACTCCAGCCAGCCGCGGGTAGACCCGCAACGCATTTTCGCTGAAGATCATGCGGCGGGCATCGTCGCTGAGGTCTGCGGCGTCGATGTAGCGCTTGGTGTCGTCGTAGTTGAAGCCCGTGGTGGGGTCGATGCCCCGCACCGCGCCGACCATCTCGGATGCGAACAGGATGTTCTGCGGCGGGATCACCTCGACCAGCGTGTCGATGCCGGGCTGGTGGTACACGCAGGTGTCGAAATACACGTTGCCGAGCAGCGACTCGTCGAGCGGCCGCAGGCCCATGTCCTGGGCCATGCCCCGGAACCGGCCCCAGTGATACGGCACCGCTCCCCCGCCGTGCGGAATGACGAATCGCAGCCCGGGATGGTCGGCGAACAGGTCGCTCATCATCATCTGGACGAACGCCGTGGTGTCAGCCCCCAGGTAGTGCGAGCTGGTCGCGTGGAAGTTCGGGTTGCAGGTGCCGCTGACGTGGATCATGCCGGGCACGTCCAGCTCGGACATCGCATCCCACAGCGGCCACCAGTAGCGGTCGCTCAGCGGCGGGCCGGTCCAGAAGCCGCCGGAGGGATCGGGGCTGACGTTGCAGCCGATGAAGCCCATCTCGGTGACGCAGCGGCGCAGCTCCCGCACCGAGCTGTCGATCGCCGCACCGGGCGATTGGGGGAGCTGGCAGACCGGCACGAAGTTCTCGGGAAAGAGGTTGCAGACCCGGCGGATGAGGTCGTTGCAGTGCTCTGACCAGAACCGGGACGTGTGCTCGTTGCCCTCGTGATGGCCCATCCACGACGCCCGCGGCGAGAAGATCGTCAGGTCCGAGCCGCGCTCACGCTGCAGGCGAAGCTGGTTGTGCTCGATGCTGTCGCAGATCTCGTCATCGCTGATGTCGAGCACGCCTTTGGCGCCGACATGTTCCGGATCTGACTGGAGCGCAGCCCGCTGCGCGTCGCGGTACTCGCCCAACTGCGGCGGGGCGGTGGTGTAGTGGCCGTGGCAGTCGATGATCACTGCAGCCTCCTCCCGCTGAGATTTCCCGCATTGGTCACGCCGGCACACTCGCGGCGCTTGCCCTGTTGGATTCCGGAGGCGACCATATTCGCTAGGTCGCGACAACCGATCCAACTCGCGTCTCAGGAACGCCAGACAACAGGCTGCCGCGGCTTCCGCTGTTGCCGATCTGCAAGGCTGTGCCGGCTATGAGTGCTCCCTTGGCCGCCCATCCCCGCACAGTCTCTGAGGCCTTTCTGACTGTGCTCACCGATCGCGGTGTGGAGTGGATCTTCGGCAATGCGGGAACGGACTTTGCCCCGGTCATCGAAGCGCTTGCTGCGAACGCCGACGGTCCGCTATCCATGCCACGAACGGTCGAGGTTCTTCACGAAACCGTCGCGACCTCAATGGCGCACGGCTACTGGCTGATGACCGGACGGCCCCAGTGCGTGATGGTTCATGTGAACGTGGGCGTGGCCAATTCCTTGATGGGGCTGATGAACGCCTCACGGGGCCGGGTGCCGATCCTGTTTGCCTCGGGCCGCACGCCCATCACTGAGCAGGGCCGGCTGGGGAGCCGCAACGCTCCCATCCACTGGGGCCAGGAGATGTTCGACCAGGGAGGCGTCGTCCGCGAATTCGTGAAGTGGGACTACGAGCTGCGCGCCGGCGAGCAGGTGGTGGATCAGGTTGACAGGGCGCTGGCGATTGCACAGGCCCAGCCCGCCGGCCCGGTGTACTTAAGCCTGCCCCGGGAAGTGCTGGCCGATGCGCTGCCCGAGGGATTCACGCTGGGCGAGCGCAGCGTGGAGTCACCGGCGCCGCCGCATCCCGACCCGGCAGCGGTCGAGGCTGCGGCTCGCCTGCTGGCCAAGGCTGAAGCGCCGCTCGTCATCACATCGGGAGGCGGGCCTGATCTCTTCGACGCGCTTGGACCGGCTGCAGACCGCTTTGCGCTGCCAGTCGTTCAGTTCTGGCGGACGAGCGTGGCGATCTCCACCGAACATCCGATGTACGCGGGCGAGAACCCAGCCGAACTGCTCGGCAAATCGGACTGCGTCGTCGTGATCGACTCGATGGTGCCGTGGGTGCCCAACGCCATGCGGCCTCGTCCTGATGCCCGCCTCATCCAGATCGGCCCCGATCCGCTGTTCTCCGGCACGCCGGTGCGATCGTGCCGCAGCGATGTCACCATCACCTCTGCGGCCTCGGCCGGTCTGGAGGCGCTGGCCGCCGAACTCGACCGCATCGGGTTCGCGGATGCCGATCCGACCCAGCGCAGGCGCGCGGCACTCGCCGCGGAGCTGCGTACGCGCCGGGATCGGGAAGTTGCGACGGGGCACGACCCGGGCGGCCAACCGATGTCGCCTGAATTCATGAGCGGCACGCTGAGCGAAATCATCGGCAGCGACGCGACCGTCGTGAACGAACTCGGCTTGGCCCCGGCGGTGATGTCGTTCACGGGTCCGCGCAGCTTCTTCGGTCCGGCAATCTCTGGTGGTCTGGGATGGGGCGGCGGCGCTGCTCTGGGCGCCAAGCTCGCCGATCCTTCCAGGCTGGTGATCTGGGCCACGGGCGACGGCTCGTATGTGTTCTCCAATCCGCTGGCTGTGCACCATGGCGCGGCGTCGCTCGGGCTCGGATTGCTGACCGTCATCGCCGACAACCGAGTCTGGAACGCCGTTCGCCGCTCAACGCTGGCGGTTTACCCCGAGGGTGCCGCCGCGCGGGTCGCAAGGATGCCGCTCAGCTCCCTTGAGCCAGTGCCCGATTACCCGAAGCTGGTCGAGGCCTACGGCGGCCACGGACAGCATGTCAACGAGCCAGATGAGCTGCGACCTGCGCTTGAACAAGCCATCGACGTCTGCCGCTCAGGCCGCCAGGCCCTTGTCTCGGTCCACGTCTCCTACCCCGACACCGCCATCCACTAGCCCGGCCGCTCTCGCCGCGGCTGAGAATGCTCACTGAATCGTTTGGACGCTCGTCGCAGCGGTATTGCCGAATCTCCGTCGAGCGACACGGCGTATGGCGCTCGACACGGCGCGAGTTGCTGGAGCGGCGAGATCTCCCGGATGCAGCATGCTGAGCTGGATGATCTCGTCGCTGTCAGCGAGAGGCACCGCGCCGAGGCCCTGGCCCTTCCCCACGATCTCGAAAGTCATGTTCGGCATGATCGTCACGCCGAGCCGCGCTGCAACGAGGCGTCGAACGGTGTCGTGATTGAGTGCTTCGCCAGCGATTCTGAGCGGGTACGGGCGCAGGTACTCGGTGGCGAGGTCCCGCAGGGTGTAGCCGGGCTGCAGCGTGACGAACGGCTCGGAGGCCACTGTCTCCCGGGTGACCGCCGGTCCATGCAGCAACGGGTGACCTTCGTGCGCAACCAGCATCAATCCGCTGCGCGCCAAAGTCTCGACACGCAATTGAGGCGAAGCATCGACCGGGTGAGCTGCGACGCCGATGTCGAACGTACCGTCATGCGCACCGTCAGCAACTGCCTTTGAGGTCAGTTCTGCGACTTCCACATCGAAAGCGGAATGATCGGATTGGACCATCCGCACGGCTTCGGGCAGGAGCCCGGTCAGGGCCGAATTCACGGCGGCAACTCGAACCCTTCCGAACCGTCTTCCGGCGACCGCAGCGGCGTGCTGCTGAGTGGATTCTTCCGCGCGAAGGAGACTCCTGAGATGCGGCAGCATCGCCGTCCCGGCATCTGTCAGCGTTGAGCCACGCGTCGTCCGCCGGAGCAGCTGGGTCCCGAGGCTTTGTTCGAGCTTCTTGACGTGCACTGACACCGCCGGCTGCGACAGATGCAGCGAGGATGCGGCCCTCCGGAACGAGCCCTCGCGCACGACGGCATCGAAGCAGCGGACATCCAGCAGGCCGAGGCGGCCACGGGCCATAACTAAAAACTATCACGACATAATTAGAGAGTTCCTTTGCTGATGAAGCGGCCGACATACGGTCATCTGCGGGAACTCAATGCCGCAGGCCGCGTTCGCCGACAGGGCCCGCCTTCTGTGTCGGAGCGCCCGACGGGTCCATTCGGGGCTCACGAGTTCCGGGAGGGAATCATGCACACTCGACTCTGGCGACTGCTCGCCCTACTCCTCGCGGCCGCTCTCGTGGCCTCGGCCTGCGGGGACGACGCCGACACGAGCGACACGGGGACAGCCGCGGCCGACACCGCTGCCGCAGACCCCATCGAGACCCCCGATGACGACGCCATGGACGACACGGCGAGCGACGACGACTCCGGTGACGGCATGGACGAGGATCCGGCCGAAGACGCTGCCGCAGACGAATCGGCCGGTGACGACACGGACGACATGTCGGACGAGGCGGCGGAGGACGACATGGACGACATGGCGTGCTCCGAGATGCACGATGTCGTCGCAGCCACGGTGAACCCGAACGACTTGCTGAACTATGCGCTCCAGAACGGGCTCTTCGAAGCCGAGTGCCTGAACGTGACTCTGGCCGAAGGTCTGAATGGGCCGGGAATCGTGACCGGACTCGCTGCCGGCGAGATTGACTTCGGCCTCGTCGCGGCAGTGCCTGTGGCGACGTCAGTTACCAACGCCGCCCAGCCGATTCAGATCGCCTCGGTCCGTACCGCCGCCGTGGAGGGCAACGACTTCCTGGTGCTCATCGCCAATCCGGCATCGGGCATCTCCAGCCCGGCCGACTTCGCCGGCAAGAACATCGGCATCCGCTCTCCAGGCTCGCTGTGCACAGTCGTCATCAAGCAGGCGATGATCAATGCCGGGATCGGCGATCCGAACTCTGCGGCCACCTATGTCCAGGGCGAATCAAACGGCGACCTCAAAGAGAAGCTGTTCGCCGGCGACATCGATGCGACCTGCTTCACCTATCCCTTTGCCGGCGGTGTCGTCGGGGACGACGCTGTGATCATCGGGTCGACGCTGTCCGCCTACCCCGGCGGGATCCCCGTGGGCGTGACTGCCGTCAGCGACGGGTTCGCCGCCGAGAACGCAGATCTTGTCGAACATTGGAATGCAGCGATGCGGGCATCGGCTGCGTACGCCAACGAGGACGAGGCGCGCTGGCGGGCGCTGCTCCCAGACATCACGTCCATGAAGCCTGAGCAGGCAGCGACATCGATTCTGTCGCTCAACGTGGGCGGCGGCCCTGTCACCGATTGGGACTTCGGCCCGATCTTCGCCACTGTCGAAGCGCTCGGGCTCACCGACGGCCCAGTCGATGTGGAGAACGTCTTCGACTGATGAACTGACCATTGATGATGGCCCGGACCATGAGCCCGGGCCATCATCAATGGTTGTTGCGTGCCCGAGGTCGCATCGCCATGGTCGGTGACGAGATGACGACGAGATGTCGACGTTGATCGCTGGCGTCCGAACGCGGACGCCCCAGATCCTCGTCTTCGTGGCGGTCGCTGCGGCATGGAGCGTGGGGTCAGGCATCGTCGACAAGGAAACCTTCCCCTCGTTCACCGATGCTGTTGCGGCGCTCGGCCGTCTCGTTCAGGACGGCAGTTTCTGGCATGCAGTCCGGGCCACAGCGCTGGGCTGGGCGATCGGTCTCGCGCTGGCGATCGTGCTCGGCGTGTCCATCGGGCTCGCCATCGGACGATCGTCGTTTCTTGCCGACTCAACGCTGGGCTTCCTGGACTTCCTGCGGTCGATCCCGGGGGTGGCGCTCATCTTCATCTTCGTGGGCCTGTTCGGCTCGGCGGTGCGAATGAAGTACGGCCTAGTTGCCACGGCGGCCGGATTTCCGGTGATGATCCAGTCGGTCTACGGCGCACGGGCGATGAGCGCGACACTGCGCGACTTTGCGACCGCGTACCGCATCGGCCCCCGCGACCGCCTGTTCAAGCTGGCCTTGCCGTCGGCGATGCCATTCATCATCACGGGCATCCGGCTCGCGGCTTCGATCGCCCTGACCGTCAACGTGGCAGCCGAGTACTGGGGATCAGCGCCGGGAATCGGCCGTGAAGTGGTGATCGCGCGCGGGGACGACCTGTACGCAGAGGTGTACGCCTTGATTCTCGCGGCGGGCGTTCTCGGCGTCCTGCTGAATCAATTCGTCGGCTGGCTTGACCGCACAACCCTGGCGTGGCATCCCAGCAATCGTCCGGTGGAGTCATGACGGCCGTGGAAGCCCGCACCGGTCGGGCGAGCGTCAACGACGCGCTGATCCCAGTTCGCACACCCCAACGGCTCGTCGCCGCATTGTTGCTGGACTACGCCGTCGTCCTGTTGTGTGGCCTCGTCGGCGGTTTCATCGGCCTCGCCGTCGGGAGACTGTTCGACGTCGACGTTCCGACATCGGGGATGATGCATGCGTCGATAGCAGCAGTAGCCGTGCACGTGTACAACCGGGTGCTTCTGGTCGGCCGTCGCGGGTGCTCGCTCGGACAGGATCAAGCGGGAATCCTGATTGTCGACCCAGCGACCGGTGCGACGGTGGGGCCGGCGAGAGCCGCTGTGCGCGAGGTGTTGTCGCTGCCACTGAGAGCCGCGGCGCTGGCCGTCGTCGTCATGGTGTTGCGATTCGTTGGCGGGGTGATCGACGGCGCGCTCGACGGCTTGCTGATGGTGGTCGCCGTGGCGGGCGCGAGCCTGTTGTTCTGTCTAGGAATCTGGCGCCTGGCCGCGAGCAGCGCCGGCCAGGCGACCATCGGGTTCTTGAGCATCCACGACCGCGCCGCCAGAACAGCGCCCGTCGATCGGGGTGTTGTCGGCCCGAGCGAGAACTTCGGTCCTGCTGGTGTTCACGAGCGAGTAGCCAACGCCGCATTGAAAACGTGGGTTCCGGCAACGCTGTTCGTGGCCTACTGGATCGGCGCCCTCAGCTGGCCGTGGCCGAACCGCGACCGCACCTGGCTGCCCCCGGCTTATGAGGTGTGGCAGTCCCTGACGGGGTTCTGGTGGTTCGAGCGGTTCGGCTCCGACATCCTCCCGACCCTGTGGACGATTGCGCTCGGCATCGGCGTGACCCTGGTGCTGGGAATTGCACTCGGGGTGCTCATCGGCTCGAGCCGCCGAGCAAGCGCCACGACTCGGCCGCTGCTCGACTTCATCCGCAGCATCCCGAAGATCCTGCTGATCACGCCGATTGTGGCCCTCGCCGGCAGTGGCGCGACCACCAGCGTCATCGTGATCATGTCCGGCGCGCTGTGGCCGCTGCTGCTCGGCGCCATGGACGGCGTCGCTGGGGTGAGTCCAGCCGTACATGATCTCGCGAGGTCCTACCGGATCAGCCGCCGGGACCGCTACGCAAAGATGATCCTGCCAGCCGCTGCGCCGAACATCTTCGCCGGATTGCGGACATCGGTGTCGATCGGCGTGATCCTGCTCGTGGTTGTGCAATCGGTGGGCGAGGCACGCGGCATCGGTTTCCATCTCCGCGCCGAGAACGAGGCCTTCAAGTTCGACAACATGTTCGCCGCCGCCACGATGCTGGGTGCGCTCGGATACCTGCTGAACGTCATCGTCACCCAGTTCGAGAAGCGCATTCTCCACTGGTTCTATGCAAAAGGGACGGATGTTTGATGACCGGCGACGAATCCCGCCATGAACTCCTCACGGTGTCCAAGGTCGACAAGATCTTCCAGACCGACAAGGGGCCGCTGCATGTGCTCGACCAGCTCGACTTCAGGGTCGGTCCGGGCGAGTTCGTTTGCCTGCTCGGCCCGTCGGGCGCCGGGAAGACGACGCTGCTCCGCGCTGTAAGCGGGCTCGATCTGGCCACCTCGGGTTCCGTGCGCCTCGAAGGAGTCGAGGTCACCGAACCGCCCGAACACATGGCATTCGTGTTCCAGGACTATTCGAGATCGCTGCTCGCTTGGCAGACCGTCGAAGAGAACGTCATGCTGCCGCTGCGGAGGTCCCATAACCGGGCCACCCAGAAGCAGAAGGCTCACGAAGCCTTGGCGTCGGTAGGTCTTGCCGGGTTCGAGACGTCCTACCCATGGCAGCTATCGGGTGGCATGCAGCAACGCGTCGCCATTGCGCGCGCACTTGCCTATGACGCCCCCCTCATGATCATGGACGAGCCCTTTGCTGCCGTCGACGCCCAGACTCGAGCAGAGCTTCAAGACTTCATCCTCGAGCTTCACGCCGCGTCAGGCAAGGCCATCTTGTTCGTGACTCACGATGTCGACGAAGCCGCGTACCTGTCGGATCGGATCGTGGTGCTCACCGCACGTCCGGCGACCGTCAACGACGAGATCCGCAACGACCTGCCAAAACCCCGTGACCAGATCGTCACCAAGGGCCTGCCGCGATACAACCAGATTCGCGCCGAGATTCTCGGCCTGATCAAGCACTGAGGTGTGGACATGCCGACGCGAGTGACGATTACCGGCACCGGCAGCCCGCCTGTGGTTCCGCATCGCGCGGGCGCAGGTGTTTTGGTCGAGCACGGCGACACTGTCCTGCAATTCGATGCGGGCCGGGCCACCGCACTGCGGATCGCGGAGGCAGGTTCCCATCCCGCCCGACTCAGCGGGCTCTTTCTCACCCATCATCACAGCGACCACATCACCGGCGTCGTCGACGTGATCTTCAGCGCCTGGCTCAACCGTCCGGACTCGGTGAACCTGACATGCGTGGCCCCCAACGGGCCGTGCATTCGCTTTCTCAACCGCATGCTGGAGCCCTATGACGAGGATCTTGCCGTTCGCGTCCACCACAGCGGCAGGGCCTATCCGGCACCGGTGATTATCGGATTCGATGCAACCGCGGCACCCACTGCGGTCTGGGAACGAGACGATGTCCGCGTGCTCTCCCGAACCGTGCACCACCATCCCGTCGACCCAGCCGTGGCCTACCGGGTCGAGACCCCAGACGGCGCCGTGGTCATCTCCGGCGACACCAGAGTCTGCGATGAAGTCGAGGACTTCGCACGCGGATGCGACGTGCTCGTGCATGAGGTATTCCGCGTTGATGCATTCGTAGAACGATCGAACGATCCGACGGCGCGGACGATCGGCGACTACCACAGCGATACCTTCGCCTTGGGTGCCATGGCGAAGCGAGCCGACCCGGGAGTGCTCATGCTGACCCACCTCGTCCCGGCACCCCGCAACCTCGATGAGAAGCGGCAGTTCGAGGCTGAAATCCGTCAAGGCGGTTACGAAGGCCAGCTCATCGTGTGCGACGATCTCGACGCAATGGAGTTCTGAGCAGGCGCGCGCGAGAGCCTGTCAACTCCAGCAGCGGTCACCGCGCTGACTTTGAGGGGCGACCATATTCGCCGACTTCCGGCATCACGTCCAACTGATGCGGCATGCTGTGCGCCATCTCATTCCGCTGAAGGGCTGCGACGATGACGAGTGCGAACGGCGTTGCCACCACCGTGATCGAGGCGAACGGGCTCCGCTTCACCGCGGACGTGGCCGGTCCGGACGACGGTGCGGCCGTCCTGCTGCTGCACGGCTTCCCGCAGACTCGCCACACCTGGCGTGCCGAATTGGCAGCACTAGCCGCTGCCGGGTACCGAGCCTGCGCCCCCGATCAGCGCGGCTACTCCGAAGGCGCCCGCCCGGGCGGCATCGCCGACTACCGCGTCGAGCTGTTGATGGCCGACGCACTGGGCATCGCCGACAGCCTCGCCGCAGATCGATTCCACATCGTCGGGCACGACTGGGGCGGCGCCCTGGCATGGTTCATCGCAGCGCATCACGCCGAGCGGGTCATCTCGCTGAGCGTCATCTCGCGGCCCCATCCGGCCGCGTTCATGGCCGCCATGCGGGACGACCCTGATCAGCCGCACCGCTCCCGCCATCACCCGGCGTTCCAGCGCCCCGAGGCGACCGACGCGCTGCTCGTCGACAATGCCGGCGCACTTCGGCGCGCGATGGCCCGCAACGCGGTTCCCGAGGCCGACATCGATGCCTACCTCGCTGCGCTCAGCAGCCACGAAGCACTCGATGCTGCGGTCAACTGGTACCGGGCAATGGGCCAGTCGAGCATCCAGTCCAGCACCACGCCGGTGATCGACGTGCCGACGATGTTCGTGTGGGGCAATGAGGACGTCACCGTCGGCCGCATGGCAGCCGAGAACACCGCTGACTACGTGACCGGCCCGTACCAGTTCGCCGAATTGCCGGGCGTGAACCACTTCGTCACCGACGAGGCGCCGGGCGTCTTCACCGAGCTGCTGCTTGGCCACCTTGCCGAGCACGGCTGACCCCGCGCGTTTCCGCCAGCACCGGTGACGTGGGCGATACTGGACTCGAACCAGTGACCTCTGCCGTGTGAAGGCAGCGCTCTAACCATCTGAGCCAATCGCCCGCGGGCCGACGATGATAGGCGCTGCCGGAGCCGGCGAGCGCTCGGCAATCCGCAAGGAGACAGCCCAGTGAGCACAGACTCGTACCACACCGCACCGGAACGGCTGGCTCCCCCGCCGCCCGGTTGCCCGGTGCACGAGAGCTGGTCGCCGCTCAGCGAGGAGTACCTGGCCGATCCGTACCCCATCGCCGCACGCCTGCGCGAGGACCACCCGGTTTTCTACGCCGCCGAGATGGGCCACGTCGTGGTGACGCGCATGGCCGACATCGAGGCGGTCTTCATGGATCCCGACACGTATGCCTCGTCCAACGTGCAGGATCCGATCTTCCCCCTGGCGCCCGAAGCAGCAGACGTGCTGTCGGCAGCCGACTACGACCCCCAGGCCGTCATGTCGAACCGGGCCGAGCCCGACCACGGGCGCATCCGGGTCCACACCCGGGCCGGCTTCTCGGTGCGACGCCTGCGGACGCTCGAGGACTACATGCGCTCGCGAGCGACCGAGCTGATCGACGAGATGCTGGCCGGACCGGCCCCGGCCGAGTATGTGAAGGCGGTGGCGTTCCCGCTGCCGGCGGAGATCGTGTTCCGCTTCATCGGCTTCCCGGCCGACGACGACCTCATGCTGAAGTCGTGGTGCGTGAACCGCAAGGCGTTCGCCTGGGGCAAGCCCACGGCTGCCGAGCAGGCCCACATGGCCGAGGGAATGCTGGCGTACTGGCGCTACTGCCGGGAGTTCGTGGCCGAACGCCATCGCAACCGCACCGACGACTTCTGCTCGGAACTGCTCGATGCGCACGATGCCGACCCCGACCCCGAAGGCGGCACCGGCCTCAGCTACCGCGAGGTGGAGTCGATCATCTACGGGATCTCCTTCGCGGGCCACGACCCGGTCACGAACCTGCTGTGCAACACACTGCGCTGCCTGCTGCCGCGGCGCGACCAGTGGGACGCCCTGTGCGCCGACCCGTCGCTCATCCCCACAGCGGTGGAGGAGACCCTGCGGTTCGACTCCAGCCAGGTGGCCTGGCGCCGCGTCACCACCCGTGACACCGAGCTTGCTGGGATGCACTTGCCGAAGGGAACGCGCGTGTTCCTGAACTTCGCGGCGGCCAACCGGGAGCCCTGCGCGTTCGCCGACACCGAGCAGTACGACGTCGACGACTACGACTTCACGCGGCCCGACCCGCATCGCCACATCAGCTTCGGCAAGGGCATCCACTTCTGCCTGGGGGCCAACCTTGCTCGCATGGAGGCCCGAATCGCGCTGGAGATCCTGACCCAGGTGGTGCCGTCGCTGCGGCTGCCGCCGCAGGACTACCAGACGTTCCCGAACATCACCTTCCGGGGACCCGAGGAACTCTGGCTCGACTGGGACTGACCAGCCCAGCGGCGGGCAGGCCGATCAACGGGTCAGCGCGACCACACCTCGGCGGGCACGTGGACCGTGCCGGACATGATCTTGCGCGCGGTGCGGGTGACCCCGCCTGAGAGGATGCGTACGTCACCGCGTGCGTGCTCGATGGCCAGCGCAACCGCCAGCGACCCGCTCGGGTGCTCGATCTGCATGTCGATCAGCTCGGTTCCATCGGCAGCATTGCCGACTTCACGACCAGCCGCATCTTCGGCCGATGAGCTGCTCAGCGCCGCTGCGACCGTGCCCGGCACGGCTACGGCCGCCGCCACGCAGATGCCGCCCGAGACTGCGTGGGCCGGGTGGCACTGGGTGGGCGTGAAGTAGCGAGACGTGATCGTGCCGCCGTGGCGGGCAGGCGACAGCAGGCCGAACTTGGGCACCACGCTGCGGGACACGTCGCCGAGGCCCATGCGCCCGCCGGCCTCGCGGCGGATGGCCTCCATGGCGGCCATGAAATCGGCGTCGGCTTCGAGCTCGGACGGGGCCTCATGGCCTGACTTGCCCAGATCGGCCGCTCGCACCATCACCATCGGCATGGCCACATCGATCAGGGTGGCCTCGACGTCGACGCCTGCGGCGCTGACTGTCTCGCTGACGCAGCCGGTCGGCAGCATCGAGCCGGTCACTGAGCCCTCGATGCCGCGGAACCGCAGCTCCACCGGCGCGGCCGTGCCGTCGACGCCGTCGATCTCATAGTCACCGTGGAAGGTCAGCTCGCCGCCGGGCGTGCAGCAGACCACATCGATGAAGCTGTCGGTGTTGACGTTGCGCACCACCAGCGAGGTGGTCGGATCGCCTGCGGGGACCAATCCGTGCTCGATGGCGAACGGGCCGACGCCGACCAGCATGTTCCCGCAGGTGGGCTTGGTGTCCACCGTGCCCCAGACCGGGTCAACCTGGGCGAACAGGTAGTCCACGTCGGCATCGGGATGCGACGACGGTCCCACCACGGCCACCTTGCTGGTGACCGTCGTGCCGCCGCCGAGCCCGTCGATCTGTCGACCGGTCGGGCTGCCCATGACTGCCGCCAGCACCGCATCGCGCAGAGCCGGCTCGTCGGGCAGGTCCTCAGCGGCGAAGAACGGCCCCCGCGACGTCCCGCCCCGCATCAGCACGCACGGAATCGCTCGCTGCTCGATGGCCACAGCCTCAGCCTGCCACCCATCGGGCAGCGCTGGGCCTGAACCCAGCGGCGGACTCGATTGCGCGAAACGGTTGCTCAGCCCACTGCGGGGATACCGGCCATGGCCTCGGCGATGGCCTCGTCGCTCAGGTCGACATCGGTGAGCGCACCCGACAGGTACGCCTCGTACGCCGGCAGATCCAGGTGGCCGTGCCCGCACATGGCGGTCAGGATCGTGCGCTCGGTGCCGGCCTGCTTCGCCGCCTCGGCCTCGCGCAGCGCTGCGGCCAGGGCATGCGTGGGCTCGGGCGCCGGCACGATGCCCTCGTTGCGGGCGAACTGGATCGCCGCGGCGAAGCACTCCTCTTGCGGGATGGCCAGCGCCTCGACGAGGCCGAGCTCGTAGATGTGCGACAGCAGCGGCGACATGCCGTGATAACGCAACCCTCCGGCGTGGATCGGCTGGGGGATGAAGCTGTGCCCCAGCGTGTGCATCTTCAGCAGCGGCGTCATCATGCCGTGATCGCCGAAGTCGTAGCGGTACTCGCCCCGGGTGAACGTGGGGCAGGCAGCCGGCTCGATGCAGCGGATAGTCGGGTCCATCCGCCCGGCCAGCTTCTCCCGCAGGAACGGCAGCGCCAGCCCGGCGAAGTTCGAGCCGCCGCCGGTGCAGCCCACGATCACATCGGGCGTCTCGCCGACCTTGGCGAGCTGCAGCAGCGCTTCCTCGCCGATGACGGTCTGGTGCATCAGCACGTGGTTCAGCACGCTGCCCAGCGAGTAGCGGGCGTTCGGGTCAGCAGCCGCGGTGGCGACCGCCTCAGAGATCGCCACGCCCAGCGACCCGGGATGGTCGGGGTCTTCAGCCAGCAGCGAGCGCCCGTACTCGGTGGCCTCCGACGGGCTGGAGTGCACGCGGGCGCCCCAGATCTCCATCATCGTCTTGCGGTACGGCTTCTGGCGGTACGACGCCGCCACCTGCCACACCTCGCACTCGATGCCGTACTGCGCCGTCGCAAACGCCAGCGCCGATCCCCACTGCCCCGCTCCCGTCTCGGTGGTGAGCTTGGTGACGCCCTCGGCGTGGTTGTAGAACGCCTGCGGCACGGCGGTGTTGGGCTTGTGCGAGCCAGCCGGGCTGACACCTTCGTACTTGAAGAAGATCTTGGCGGGCGTGTCGAGCGCGGCTTCGAGCCGGCGGGCCCGGTACAGCGGGCTCGGCCGCCACAGCCGGTACACGTCCAGCA
Organism: Candidatus Poriferisodalis multihospitum; assembly: GCF_028283155.1. NCBI lineage: Bacteria > Bacillati > Actinomycetota > Acidimicrobiia > Acidimicrobiales > Candidatus Poriferisodalaceae > Candidatus Poriferisodalis > Candidatus Poriferisodalis multihospitum. The sequence continues at coordinate 82,163 of NZ_JAPYOK010000113.1, forward strand.
CGCCGCCGGGGATGTCGATGTGGGACTCGCCGCTGACCTCCTGCAGGATCAGCCCCATCGGGAACAGCGGGGCGAGGTCATCGGGCCCGATCGGCTCGAGGGTGCCCGGATGCAGGGGCGGCGGTGGCGGTGCCGGAAGATCCGGCACGACGTTGTACCACTGGGTGGGTATCTCGGATTCGTCCAGAACGACCTTGGTCGGGCCGTCGCTGCGGTCAGTGCTCATGGCTTTTTCCTTCCCGTCCGCCTGCCAATCGTGCGGCCTGCGACCGCGTGCGCGCGGACTGTACCCCCAAGCTGAGAATCGCTTGACCCCCAGCGCCCATACTGGGCACTCCTGCAGTATGAGAAATCACAAGGCGGCGTGACATGAAGCTTGCAACAGGAGTCGGCTACTGGGCGGCTGGTCCGCCGCCCGATGCGCTGGAGACGCTGCAGCTCGCCGAACAGCTCGGCTTTCACTCGTTCTGGACCGCGGAGGCCTACGGCTCGGACGCGCTGACGCCGCTGGCGTGGTGGGGCAGCCACACCGAGCGCATCGGCCTCGGCACTGGGATCATCCAGATCTCGGCCCGCACACCGGCCGCAGTGGGCATGGCGGCGATCACGATGGACCACCTCAGCGGCGGCAGGTTCATCCTGGGCCTCGGCGTCAGCGGCCCCCAAGTCGTCGAGGGCTGGTACGGCCAGCCCTACCCCCGACCGCTGGCCCGCACCCGGGAGTACATCGAGATCGTCCGGGCAATCCTCGAACGCGACAAGCCGGTGAGCTTCACCGGCGACCACTACCAGATGCCCTACCCGGGAGGCATGGGCCTCGGCAAGCCGCTGAAGTCCACCGTGCACCCGCTGCGGGCCGACGTGCCCATCTACCTCGGCGCCGAGGGGCCCCGCAACGTGGCCCTCGCAGCCGAACTGTGCGAGGGCTGGCTGCCGCTGTTCTTCGCTCCCAAGGACAACCAGTTCTACGTGGATGCGCTGAACGCCGGTTTCACCGCTGCGGGCAAGCCGCTGATCGGTAACGACGGTCGCATCCCCGCCGATGCTGACTTCGAGGTGGTGTGCCCGATGAGCGTCGTGCCCGACGACAACATCGAGCGGGCAGCGAACCGGATCCGCCCGATGCTGGCGCTCTACATGGGCGGGATGGGCGCCCGGGACGCCAACTTCCACTACGACGTCTTCTGCCGGATGGGATACCAGCACGTCGCCGACGAAGTGCAGGACATGTACCTCACCGGCCACAAGCAGGAAGCAGCGGGGACCATCCCGATCGAGCTGGTCGAGGAGGTCGCGCTTATCGGCCCGATGGACAAAATCGCGGCAGACCTGCGGCGCTGGGACGACACCGTGGTAACGGTGCTGCAGCTCTCGGGCCCGCCGACGCTGCTCGCGGCAATGGCCGAGCTGGTCGCGAACTGAGAGGGTGTAGCAGTCCAGCACACTGAACGGCACGAGGCGCTGATCGAAAGGCAACCGAACATGGACCTGACAGGAAAGCTGGCCGTTGTCACCGGGGGTTCCGGTGACATCGGGCGCGCCATATGCGAAGCGCTGGCCGCGGCCAGCGCCGACGTGATCGTGACCTACGTGGGCGATCAAGAACGGGCCGAGACCAGCGCCGGGCTGGTGCGTGCGGCGGGACGTGAGGCCAGCATCCTGCAGCTCGACCAACGCGACGAGGCCTCGATCGACACAGCCGCTGCTGCGATCGCCGAAGGCGGGCGCTGCGACGTGCTGGTCAACAACGCTGCGTGGAACATCGGCATTCCCTTCCGGAATCTCGAAACGCTGGACTCGGCCACCTGGGACCGGGTGCAGGAAACCAATCTGCGCGGCCCATACCTGCTGACACGAGCACTGGCCGAGTTGTTGCAGGCCGATGGCGGCGGGCGTGTCGTGAACATCGCCTCGGTCGGCGGGCTGTTGCCCGGCTCCAGCAGCATCGCGTACAGCTGCTCGAAGGCGGCGCTCATCCATCTCACCCACTGCCTGGCCGTGGCGATGTCGCCGACGGTCACGGTCAACTGCGTGGCGCCGGGCCTGGTGGAAGGCACTCGAATGGCAGCCCGCCTGCCCGACGAGATCTCAGAAGGCGCTCGCAGGGCGTCGCTGCTTGGCCAGGTGGGCAGCCCGATCGACATCGCCAACGCCACCGTGATGCTGTGCCAAGCCGAGTCGATCACCGGCCAGACCGTGGTGGTCGACGGCGGCAACCCCGCCGCCATGAACTTCGGCTGAGCCGCCCGTACCGCCCCGACCATCCCGCAGCCCACACCATCGACGGGGAATTGCCATGACCGCTGCCGCAAACGGTGCTGCGTCGCAACCCAATGTGCTGTTCATCATCACCGACCAGCAGCGAGCCGATCATGCCGGCTTTGGGGGCAACGACGTGGTGCGCACGCCCAACCTGGATGCTCTGGCAGCCAGAGGAATGGTGTTTGACAACGCTTGGGTGGCGAACCCCATCTGCATGCCGAACCGCTCCACGATCATGACGGGGCGCATGCCGAGTGCGCACGGCGTGGTGTTCAACGACCGGTCCCTCGAGCCGGGCGCCAACACCCATGTGCGGCAGTTCCGGGCCGCGGGCTACCGCACGGCACTCATCGGCAAGTCGCACCTGCAGCACGGAATGTCTCGTAACGCGGTGTTACCGACAGGTGCGCCCGCTGGCGCAGTCGACCAGTACTGGCCGGCGGGCTGGGACACGCTCGAAGATGCCGAGCGCTACGTGAACGGAGCTCCCGAGTTCCCCGACAGCTTCTACGGATTCGAACACGTCGAGCTGGCCATCGACCACGGCGCACGGGTCAGCGGTCACCATCTGCTGTGGGCACTCGATTGCGGAGGCCGCCTCGAAGACCTCATGGTGCCGTTGACCGCGGAGTCACCGGCCCGCCGCCGCTCGGAACGCTGGTGGCAGGTGTACGAACCGCCTTACGGGCCGGAGCTGCACTCCACGACGTTCGTCACCGAGCGCACGATCGCCTTCATCGAAGACGCAGCCAAGCAAGGCGGGCCGTGGCTGGCTTGGGCCTCCTTTCCCGACCCGCACCACCCGATGACGCCGCCCGGCGAGTGGTTCGACCGCCACAGTCCCGACGACATGGAAGTTCCCGTCTCGGTCGACGACGACTTGAAGGGTGCCCCTCAATATGTGCAGCACATCAGCCGGTTGCACCCGAGCGATCAGCGCGGCTGGGTCACGCCGTGCGGCGTGGCTGGCGACCATCAGATGCTGCGGGAGGCGCTCGCGGCCACCTACGGCATGATCGAGATGATCGATGACGGCATCGGCCAGATCCTGGCTGCGCTCGACCGGCTCGATCAGGCCGGCAACACCATCGTCGTGTTCACCAGCGACCACGGCGACATGATGGGCGACCACGGGCTGATGCTGAAGGGCTTTTTGCACTACCGCGGCACCCTTGCCGTGCCGTATGTCATTGTCGACCCGCGGCGCTCGCCGGGCCGCACCCAATCGCTGGCCGGCAGCATCGACTTGGGGCCGACGCTGCTGGAGCTTGCCGATCTGCCTGGCTACGACGGCATCGGCGGCAAGAGCCTGGTGCCGGTGCTGGATGATCCGGCGGCGTCTGTGCGTGACGACGTGCTCATCGAAGACGATTTCCCGGGAGCGCTCACCTTGGACATCCGGACCCCAGTGAAGACCCGCACGCTCGTCACCGCCGATCTGCGCCTCACCCGCCACAGCGATGGCTCCGAGCAGCTCTTCGACACTGCGGCCGATCCCGACGAGGTGGCGCCGCTCGGCCACAGCGACCCGGCACGCCGTGCCGAGATGTACGAGCGCCTGGCTGCTGCCCTGATCGAGGCTGACGACATCGCCCGCGGCATGCCCGTGAATGCTCCGCCTGCCTCGCCCAACGGGAGCGAATCCTCCTTTCGGGCATAGCCTGCGACGCCATGCCGACAGACAAGCTCGTGATGGACCACGTGGCGGTGGTCAGCGAACGCGCCTGGGACAACGTGATCCGCTACAGCCGCGACCTGGGCGGCCGCTGGATCGGCGGTCCCGACAACGACCCGGCCTCGCAGGCGGGCGACGACTTCTATTTCTGCCAAGTGGCGTTCGACGGCGGCGCGCGGGTCGAGATCCTCGAGCCGCTGGAGCACCCCGGCAGCGATTTCCTGCACCGCTTCCTCGCCCGCAACGGCCCCGGCCCGCACCACTTCACCTTCAAGACGCCCGACTTCGCCGACACCGTCGGAGCGCTCGGCGACGCCGGCTACAACGTCATCGGGGTCAACGAAGAGAACCCGCTGTGGAAGGAAGCGTTCCTCCACCCCAAGGACAGCTGGGGAATGGTCATCCAGATCGCTTGGGCGGGCGGCGATGGCTGGGACGACGCCCCGCCATTGCCGCCCACTCGCCACGGGCGGCCCACGTCGCTGGCGACCGTGGTCCACTTGACGTCCGATGTACAAGCTGCAGCCGCGCTGTTCCGAGGACCGCTGGGCATGGAGCAGACCGACGAATGGAAAGACCCCAATATCGGAACCGGAGTGGACCTGCGCTCAGGCCCGTGGAACCTGAAGCTCATCCAGCCAACCGACGCCAACTTGGCCCACTGGATGGGCAACCGGCCCGGCCGCCTGCAGCTCCTGCACTTCCAGCTCGACGACCCCGGCCTCGTCCCCGGCGCGCAACGAGTCGGCGTGTGCGGCGGCGGTGAGCAGCAGGACGCGATGTTCATCGTGCCGCCAGAGCACAACCTGGGCGTGCGTCTCATGCTCACCGAGCGCGGCTGACAGCAACTACTCCGCAGCAGGCGGCTCCCAGCGGTCTACGGGCACCAGGCAGAGGCGGCGGCCAGCGATCGGGGCTGGGTGAGCGGCAGCATCAGGATGACGGCAGCGGTCGCTGGCGGACGTTGTGATGATCTCATCAAGCACACCGTCGGTTTGCGGCCATTCGCACGCGACCGTGAACAGCGTGCCATCGGGATCAAACCAGAAGCACTCCCCCACCTCAAGCGCAGCAACCCTCGATTGATCCACGTTGTCGCTGGCGGTCATATACGCGCTGGCCACGAAGATCACCAGGCCCACCACAGCGATCGCCAGCCACGGCAGCACCCGCACCACCAGCGCCGCACTGCGGTGCCGGACCACGAAGCCGCCTGGACCGCCAGGCTCAACGGTGGTGGCGCCGTCGTCAAACCACGGGTCGCTGGGCTCGTCGTGACTGGCGCCGCCAGCTGCCGCTCGCTCGGCCGGTCTCGCTGGGGGCGAAGGTTCGGACGGCCGCGGCGCTGCGGCAGCGCGCTCCTCGTCGTAGGAGCGGCGCGAGTCGGCGGAACCGAGCACGCGCCACGCTTCGTTCACGGACCGCATCCGGCTGTCGGAACGCTCGCTCTGGGCCTCTGTGACATCGCCGCGCTGATCGGGATGATTGGCCCGCGCCGCTCGGATCCACGCTCGCCGTATCGCGGCGGTGTCGGCGTCCGGGCGTACTCCCAGCGTCGCGTAATGATCGGGCAGTTGGGCCACCGGTGGCCTCCCACCGGTGACGCTACTTCCGCTCGTCGAGCGCTACGCCGCTGACCAGGATTCCTGCGCGCGCCTGTCGACCCGGCCTCGCCAGAACACTGTTCGCTAACGTCGCGTCCCGTTCACCCCGCAGTTCCCGACCATGAGGTCGCATCGCCATGACGAACAGCCAGATCGATCCCCGCACCCCCGTTCTTGTGGGCGCTGGACAGTTCAAGCAGCGCCCCGAGGTTCCGGTCGACGCGCTCGAACCGATCGCCATGATGGCCGAGGCACTGGCCGCGGCTGCGCAAGATGCTGGCGCACCGGCACTGACCAGCCGCGCCACGCACACCTGGGTCGTAAAGGGTGCCTGGCCTTATTCCGACCCGGCCGCGTTGCTGAACGAACGCTTCGGGGCCACCGGCAAGACCGGGCTCTCCACCGACGGCGGCAACACGCCGCAGTCGCTCGTGAATGAAGCCTGCCAGCGCATCGGCGCCGGCGAGGCCGACATCGTGCTGATCGCCGGAGCGGAAGGCATCTGGAGTCGACGCCGGGCGCGTCGGGCAAACCAGCGCATTCCCTACACCGACCAGACCGATGTGTGGCCTGACGAGTATCTCGGCAAAGACGTCGTGATGAACAACGATGTGGAGACCGAACGCGGCCTGAGGGACCCAATCTGCCTCTACCCGGTCTTCGAGTCGGCCTTCCGGGCGTCGCGAGGCGAGTCGATGGACGGCCACCGCGACCGCGTTTCCGCGATGTGGGAGAAGTTCAACCAGGCAGCGGTGGCCAACCCGTACTCATGGGTACGAACGCCCATGACGGCAGAGGAGATCCGCAACCCGAGCCCCAGCAACCGGCTCGTCGGCTTCCCCTACACGAAGTCGATGAATTCCAACTGGGACCTCGACTTGGCCGCTGCGCTCATCGTGTGCTCGGCACAGGCGGCGACGGCCGCGGGGGTGCCCACCGACCGCTGGGTGTTTCCCCATGCCGGCACAGACGGGCGCGACACCGATTTCGTGTCCAACCGGGGCGATCTGCACAGCTCCCCCGCCATCCGAGTGGCGGGCCGACGGGCGATGGAGCTGGCAGGCGTGGACGTCGACGACATCGACTACGTCGACCTGTACTCGTGCTTCCCCTCTGCGGTGCAGATCTCCGCCACCGAGCTGGGCCTCGGACTCGAGCGCGAGCTGACGCTCACCGGCGGGCTCACCTTCGCCGGCGGGCCGCTCAACAACTACGTCACCCACTCCATCGCCACGATGGCCAACACACTGCGCGAGAACCCGGGCAGCATCGGGCTGTGCTCGGCGAACGGCGGCTACCTCACCAAGCATGCGTTCGGGATCTACTCGACCTCGCCGCCCTCCGACGGCTTCCGCCACGAAGACTGCCAGCATGAAATCGACCAGTTCCCGTCGGTCGAGTTGGATGACGACTACAGCGGCGACGCCACCGTCGAGGCGTACACCGTCATGCACGGCCGGGAGGCGCCCGAAGTGGCCTTGGCGGCGGTGCGAACGCCGAACGGGCGGCAGTGGGCTCGCAGCACTGATCCAGCGCTCATGGAC
>NZ_JAPYOK010000114.1:0-7951 GCF_028283155.1 Candidatus Poriferisodalis multihospitum
GAACCACCAGCTCGCAGCCACCGAAGACCGCGCCGAGGGCCTCGCTGCCTTCTTCGACAAGCGCCCGCCTGACTTCTCAGGGCGTTAGCCATGAGAAGCATCAGACACAGCTCAGGGCGTTAGCCATGAGAAGCATCAGACACAGCTCAGGGCGTTAGCCATGAGCGATTGGCTGCCGCCGGGCCTGTTCGAATATGGCACCGAGCTGGCAGCTGCCGTCGATCGACGACTGGGCACCGGTGTGGTGGGCGACTCCCAGAGCTTGATCGAGATGCCCCGCCGGGTCGGGACTACCGACGTGCCGAGCCGACCGGTTGCGTGGGGTGATGGCGCGCTGTGCGTCGACCTCGGACCGGACGACGCGGAGACCTGGGAACGTTTCGCCGACGTGCACCGCAGCGAGTCCGATCCAGAAGCCCTCGCGGTTGCGGCCCAGGAGTGGCGCTTGCCGGTGACGCCTTACCGCCGGCTCACCGTTGCGTCCACCCAGCGGGGTGCGATCTCAGCGTCCGGCACGACGCCGACTACGTCCGGCATCGACCTCGGCGCGTCCGGCGCGGCACGGGCCTCATCCGGCATCGGCGGTGTCATCGTGGTGGACCTGACCTCGATGTGGGCTGGGCCGCTGTGCACTGAGCTGCTGGGCCGCGCGGGCGCAGAGGTGCGCAAGGTCAGTTCTGCGGCACGGCCTGACGGCTTGGCGGGCACGGCGATGTACGACGAGCTGAACGCACACAAGACCGCAGTCGAGCTGGACCTCCGACACCCGGCGGGCCGCCAGCGCCTCGATGGTCTCTTGGCGACCGCAGACCTTCTGGTCACCTCCCTCTCTCCGCGAGCGCTCGGCAACCTGGACCTTCTGCCCTCGCAACTGCGAGCTCACCACCCGGGTTTGCGCATCTTGGCGATCACCGCATTCGAACCGGATTCGCCGGAGCGCGACTGGATCGCCTACGGCACCGGCGTGCACGCCGCCTCGGGCCTGGGTCTGCTGGGCGACAAACCGCGGACGCCCGCGTTTTCCTACCCCGATCCGCTTGCCGGACTGCTGGCGGCAGGCGTCGCGGTCGATCAGCTTGCGGGCATCGCTCCCCAGCACACACGTGTGTCGCTGGCGGGCGCAGTGATGCCGCTGGCTAGCCGGGTCTTCTGCAGCGATGCCGCCCACGCTCCGGCTTCCCTTGCCGAGTCCGGCGGTGTTCAGCATGGCTGAGCGCGTGCGGCTGGTGTTCGGCTATGACGGTGTGGCCACGATCACGCTGTGTCACCCACCGCTCAACATCTACGACCTGGACATGCGCGACGGGCTCATCGAGGCGATCGCTGCCGTGCGCGACGTCCCCGACGTGCGCTGCGTCGTGTTCGCCGCCGAGGGCAAGCACTTCAGCGCCGGTGCCGACCTGTCCGAGTTCGGCACTGCCGAGTCGATCTTCGACGCTCGGCGCATCCGCTGGGACCGCGATCCGTGGCTGCCGCTAGTGAACCTGCCGGTGCCCACCCTGTGCGCACTGCATGGCTACGCGCTCGGCTCGGGCTTGGAGATGTCGCTGCTGTGCGATCTGCGCATCGCGAGCGAGGACTCGGTGATGGGCCTGCCAGAACCCAAGCTCGGCATGCTTCCCGCCGCCGGCGGCACTCAGAGCCTCACCGCGGCAATCGGGCCGGTGGCTGCCTTGCCGCTGGTGCTCAGCGGCCGGAACATCGACGCAGCCGAGGCCCTCCGGCTCGGCATTGTCGCCGAGGTCGTACCGCCCGACGACCTCGACAGCCGCACAGCGGAACTGGCCGGCCAGCTCGCCCGGATCGATCAGCCGCTGGCGCGAGCGCTGCGCCGCTGTCTGCGAGCCGCGAACGACCTCCCGCTCAGCGACGGCCTGGCGGTCGAGCGCCGCTCGGCCCGCCTCGTCGCCGGCTCAGTCGGCGAGGTACGAACGCCATAGCTGCGGGCGCGCACTTCGGACGGCTTGTCAGCGAGAGACGACGCAGAACTCCGAGCCCTCGGGATCGGCCATGACGGTGGCCCGGAAGCCGAGGTGACCGGCGACCTCCTCTGCGGCCGGAACCAGCACCGATGCGCCGAGCGCCACGAGCCGAGCCACTTCGGTATCCATGTCGCGGGTGAACAGGTCGAGGTGTGCACGCAGCTTCGTCGTCTTGGCTTCGGGTACGCGCTGGATGGTCAGGTGGTTGAGCATGCGGCCGCCGCCGGCTTCCGACAGCGTGATGTAGGGACGCCCGTTGCCGACCCGCGTGTTGAAGCCGATGGCGGCCTGCCAGAAGTCGGCGATGCGCTCCGGGTCGGAGCAATCGATCGTCACTCCCACCGCCCGCTCGATCCGAGCCGCCAGCCGTTCGACGCGCGACGGCTCGTGATGCGTCTCGATCTGGACGAGCCGGAGCCCGAGCGGCGTGTGTGCCAGATTCATCGAGCCGACCTGCTGGAGATCGCCCGCCGAGAGCGGGTCCGGGTCGAGGGCGCTCAGCTCGAGCATCGGCCCGGCGCCCTGCTGAGCTGCTGCACCGTTGCCGGCTTCACCGGCCGGGGCGACCGTCAGATCGACGCCGTCGTAGTGACGGCGCAACTCCACGCTTGCCCGCTGTGCCGGAAAGCCGAGCTGCGACCGCAGGCCCGCAACGGCATCATCGGTGGATGCTGTTGCGCCGACGCAGAACGTCCGGGCGCGGGCGCCGCTGCGGCACACCACCCGCACGAACGCAGCGCTGAACGCTCCCCACGGGCTCTCGGACACATCCCACGCCAACAGCGACATGGCAGGCGGCACGATGGGGTGCAGTCCCGGCGGCAGCACTGCTTCGCGCGCCGGGCGCCGCAGCTCGGCAACCAGCGACAGGCCCGTCACCCCGCCGAGCCGCACCGACTCTGTGCCGAAAGCAGCGATCTCGGGCGCGCCGGCGGCCAGTTCGTCGACCGCTGCCGTTCCCGAGATCATCGGCTCGTCCCGGCGGACATCGTCGAAGGCTCAGATGCGTCAGGCGAGCTGACGTCGGGAACGGAAGTGGGTGCTTGCACGCGGGCAGCCCGCTCGTCCGGGGTCTGGAACTGCGGGATCACCTCTGTCGCGAACAACCGCAGGCTGTCGAGCACCTGCTCCTGGGGGATCATCTCCATGGCGTTGAGCAGGAAGTTGATGCCGGTCACGCCGACGTCCTCCCATTTCCGAATCGTCCGCACGAGATGGTCGGGGTCGCCGATGCCGACGCCTTCGGGCAGGCCCTTGGCCACGCTCGGGTCGTCGGCGGGCGCGCTTCCATTCGGGGTCCCGCGGCTGCGCAATGCGGCACCCGCATTGCCGAGCGTCTGGTACGCCCGCGTCGGGTACGCCTCGCGGGTGAAGTACAGGTGCGCGTTGGACATGCTGAATGCGCCCACCATCGGCAGGCCCAGCGCTGCCGCTTGGCGATAGTCCTCATGGCAGTACAGGAAGTTGAGCGTGTGGACCTGGTCGTTCACGAAGCTGCCCACCGGGTCGCAATTCGCAACCCGGCGGTAGTACTCCTTCGTACGGCGCTCCTGCTCGGCAAACGGGGCAGCGCTCACCCCTAGGCACCCCAGCCCTCGCGCTGCAGCGTCCAGTTCGGTGCCCGGCGTCGTCACGGTCACCCACATCGGCGGGTGCGGTTCCTGGAACGGCTTGGGGATGACGTTGCGTGCGGGCATCTCGAAGCGGGCGCCCTCCCAGCCGAAGTCGTCGTCGGTCCACATCTGCGGGATCACCCGACAGAACTCGTCCCACGTCTTCTTCGTGTCGTCGGGATCGGCGCAGAAGCCGCCGAGCTCGGTCCACGTGCTCGAGCGGGCCGTGCCCAGCTCGAGGCGGCCGTTCGAGATGATGTCGAGCGCGGCCGCCCGCTCCGCAACCCGGATCGGATTGTTCATCTCGGGCACGCACACCACGGCTCCGTGGCCCACGCGGATGCGTTGGGTCTGCGCGGCCACCGCGGTCAGGAACACCTCCGGGGCGGGGCAGTGGGAGTACTCCTCCAGGAAGTGGTGCTCCACGGCCCACACATGGTCGAAGCCCACCTCGTCGGCCACGCGGCACTGTTCGAGCGCGTTGTGGTAGGTGAGCCACTCATTGGCCCGGCTGAAGGGCCGCGGCACCGACAGCTCGTAGAAGATCCCGAACTTCATTGCGCTGTTCTAGCTCAGCAGGGTCCGCCGCCGTCGGGACGGCGACCGATCACCGGGCTGAGTTGTGTCAGATGTCGATGCGGTAGAGCTCTGCGGCGTTGAGTGACATGATGCGCTCGACGTCGTCGCGGGGGATCCCCTCGAGCGCCTTGGCCAGGTCGTGATCGTCGCGTGGGTACAGGCAGGTGGGGTGCGGGAAGTCGAGCTCCGCCAGCTCGTTCGGCGCTGTCTCGTGCATCTGGTGGTCGAGCACTTCGAGGAAGAACGGCAGCCAGCCCACGCCGCTCTCCACCGAGACGAACTTGAGCTCGGGGAAGCGCTCGGGCACGCCGGAATAGATCATGTTGCCCACGACCCGTGCGTTGCCCATGAACAGGTTCGCCGAGCCGACAGCCAGCTGTCGCTCGAGACCGAACGACGGCCACGGTGCCTTGCCGTAGTAGTCCAGGTTCCCCTTCGACGAACCGATGTGGAAGTTGACCGGCATCGCCAGGTCCGAGCACACCTGCCACACCGGATCCCAGTGCGGCGTCGCCATGTCGGGCAGGCCGGCTTCCTCAGGATTGGAGCACGTCACGATGCCCCGCAGCCCGTTGGCGTGGCAGCGCTCGATCTCGCGCACTGCGGCGTCGAGGTCCCACCAGGGCAGCAGTGCCATGCCGAACACACGCTGGCCGCTGGCCGCCTGGAACTCGGCCAGCGCGTCGTTGTAGATCTCGACCGAGATGAGCCGCAGCGCATCGTCGGGCGATTTCAGGAAGTTCTGGTTCCCGAAGCCGGCCACGTTGGGATACATGATCTGCGCTTCGAGGCCGAGCTGGTCGAGCATCTCCACCCGGGCCTCGGCGTCGTAGCTGGCGCGGTGCACCATCTCGTTGTCGAAGTCGAAGAAAACCGTGCCGGTGACCTTCTCGCCGGCAGGATCCACCACCGACGAGGCGATGGGCAGCCCGATCGGGATGGCGTCATCGAACCACCAGCGACGCTTGCCGCCCCTGGTCTCCATGCGCGGCACACGGTCGCGGTACTTCGCGGGCGCCCGCGACGTCCACAGGTCGTACGGCTCCGACCAGTGGCTGTCGGTGTCGATGATCTTGAGATCGTCGAGAATCGTGCCGCTCATCGACCTAGATCCTGTTCGAGGAGCCTCAGCCGACCGGCGGCACGGTCACCGGGCGTTCGCCGAACTCGGGCCGCTCGGTGCGGGTCTTCTTCAGCTCCCAGAAGCCGTCGATGTCCATCATGGCCACCATGCCGTCCCACAGCTTCAGGGCCTCTTCACCCTTGGGTGCCCGCGTGATGACCGGGCCGAAGATGCCCACGCGCTCCCCGTCGCTGCGGTTGAGGGCGATGATCGGCGTGCCGACGTCGGTGCCCACTAGCGCCAAGCCTTCGTCCATGCGGGACCGGATCTCGGCGTCCCACTTCTCGTCGGCTGCCGCCTTGGCGTGCTCGGGATCGATGCCGAGCTCTTCGAGTGCCTTCGCGATGTCGAAGTCGCGGTCGCCGTCGTGGTGGATGCGGCTCGCAAAGTCCCAGTACACGCCGAACACGGCATCATCGCCCTCGGCTGCCCGGATCGACTCCATGACCCGCAGCTGCCCGTGCGTGCCGACCACTGCGTCGTAGTACGGGCTGTCGGTCGGGGGCTCGTTCTTGAAGAGCAGGCTGATCGGCTGCCACTTCACCTTCAGGTTGCGCTCGGAAGCGACGTCGTCGACGACCCACCTGGCCGTCACCCAGCACCAAGGTCAGATGGGGTCGACCCAGAATTCGATCTCGGTGTCAGTGCCCGTGTCAGTTGCCATGCGGGCAATCTACCCGTGACGCGCCAAGCGCATCAGGGGCGCGACACTCCCGGGAGGCGCACAACAGCTACATAGAGGTGCCGTCGGGGTTCAGGTAATCGCGGGTGATGTGCCCCTCGTCGCACAGCGCCTGCCATTCGGCCTCGTCGAGACCGAGCAGCTCGCGGAACACGTACTCGTTGGCGTCGCCCAGGATGCCGATCGGCCGCCACGGCATCTCGGGACCGTCCCAGCGCCACTGGCGTCCCGGAAAGCTGTGCCAGCCCTGCTCGACGGAACCGTTCTGGCGGAACCAGCAGCGATCGCCCATCTGCGGGTCGGCGCGCAGCTGCGACTCGCGCAGCACCGGTCCCGCAGGCACCCCTGCTTGCTGGCACTGGTGGAACACCTCGGCTGAGGTGCGCTGCTGGGTCCAGGCGCTGATCCGCTCGTCGATCTCGTCGTGGCGGGCGTGACGCCCTGCCGGCGTCGCCAATCGGTCGTCCTCGCCCAGCGCGGCGGCGCCGTCAGGCCGGTCGCTGTCGAGCAGGCTGGCAAGCGCTTTCCAGTCGGCGTCGGTCTCGCAAGCGATCACCGCCCATTCGTCGTCGTGGTCGGGCCGATCCGGATCGGTTGCGCAGCGGTAGCAGCCCTGCGGAGCCCGGGCCACTGAGCGATTGCCCAGCGGCTGATGACGGGTGCCGTCGGCGGCAGCGTCGATGAAGTACTCGCCGATGTGCTGCATCACATTCTCAGATTGCGAGAACTCGATGAGCTCGCCGACACCGGTGCCTCCGGTGCCGTCGACACCGTCGCGCCGACCCAGCACCGCCAGCACCGCGAAGGCAGCAGTGGCTGCGCTGGCGGGATCCATGTGGAACACCGAGGTGAGGCTGGTCGGATCTTCATCGGCGTAGCCCCGCAGGCCCGTCAGCCCGCACAGTGCCTCGAAGTTGGCGCCGAAACCGACCCAGTCCGAGTAGGGACCCTCGAGGCCCATCGGCGGCATGCGCAGCACGATCGTGCGCGGATTGACAGCGTGGACAGTTTCCCAGTCGAGCCCCAGCTTCGGCAGCACGCCGAGGGAGTTGTTCTCGACAATCACGTCCGTCTGCTGCACGAGCCGGTGCAGCGTCGAGCGCCCCAGCTCGGTGCGCGGGTCGAGCGTGCAGCTCAGCTTCCCGCGGGCATGAGCACTGAACAGGTTCTGGCGGTTCCACGGGCGTCGCCCCGGATCGTGATCCGGGTATCCCGACAGCGGCCCCAATTCGGGGTTGATCTCCCGCGGCGGGCGAGGCATCAAGCCGCGGGTCGCTGTCGGGAACACATAGGGGTTGTCCACCCGGATCACCTCGGCGCCGAGATCGCCCAGGTACATGGTGCAGGCCGGTCCGGCCCACACGACCGTCAGGTCCAGCACCCGGATGCCGCCCAGTGGCAACCGCGTGGGTTCCCGGCGTGCCGGTGCGACGTCCGGTGAGCGAGGATTGCCGGCCTCGCTCGTCGCCGCGACGCCGGGTGCTGCGAGGCCAGCACGTACCTCGCCGTCGTGCTCGCCCAGCAGTGGCGCATGCCGCGGTGTCGTCGATGCCCGGTCGGATGCATCGCGCGGGTTGACGCGATGGAGGCGAAACGGTGCACCGAGCTGCCGGACCGTTCCCGCCGCCGGGTGCTCGACGGGTACGAAGAAGCCTCGTGCCGCAAAGTGCGGATCATCCAGCAGATCGGCTGGAGCGTTCAGCGGGGTCACGCCCCACTTGTTGACTTGTGCTGCGGCGCCGACCGTGCTTTGGGTGTGGCCTGCCAACCACACGAAGAGTGCAGTCTCGACCATGTCGGGAAGATCGGGATCTGCCAGCCACGCAGGACTTGCAAACCGTTCGGCCAGCGAGTCGCCGTCACCGCTGTCGCCGCCGAGGCCTGCGCTGGTGAGCGTCTGCACCATCCGGGGGGCCCACGACGGCAAGGTGAACACCAGCGCCCAACCGTCGGCGGTGGGGTAGAAGCCGAC
>NZ_JAPYOK010000115.1:0-22772 GCF_028283155.1 Candidatus Poriferisodalis multihospitum
CAGGCACCTCCACCAGATCGTCGGTTCGGCAAGCAGCCCGCATCACAGCGGACCCGACCCGACGACTGGTGGACGGTCGCCTATCGGCGCGGCCTCTAACGGCTCGGGGCGGGCGGCGAGTGCTACCAGCGGTGGCCGGGAGGCACGCCGGTCATCCATTCGGAGATGCGGCGTGAGGTGCCTGGCGTAGTGCCGGGCGGCAGCTCGCCCGGGGGAAAGAACGCCACTTCGGCGATCTCGGGGGAGGCTGATTCCTCGACGCGCCAGTCGGTGACCACGAACACCACGACGTGATCGCTGCGGTTGCCATGGCGTGACGAGTAGACGCCGAGCACATTCTGGGGCGTCTCGGCGACGACGACGCCGGTCTCCTCGCGTAGCTCCCTCGCCACCGCGTCCACGAGCGCCTCGCGGGTCTTGACCCCGCCGCCCGGCAGGAACCACCCGTCCCGGTAGGTGTGCCGCACCAGGCAGACGCGGCCCTTGTGGTCGACCACCAGCCCGCGCACACCCAGCGTCACCCGGGCAGGCCGCAGGCGCACCCAGAACTCGAAGAGCTGATGCAGCAGCCGGCGCAAACCCGGCTTCGACTCGACCGTTCCCTCGACAACGGGCGCGGGCGCGGGACGCTCAGCTTCGTCGGGCTTTGCGCGCCGTCGCAGGCGTGGCAGTCGCATCGAGCGGCGATCAGCCTGCGTCGCCAGCCAGGCCGTCCATGGCACGTGCCAGCGCAGCGTCCAGCTCGGTCACCCCGCCGCGGTCGTGCGTGTTCAGCGCCACCTCGACCGTGCTGTACACGTTCGACCAGTTGGGGTGGTGGTCCATCTTCTCGGCCACCAGGGCCGCGGCGGCCATGAACCCGAATGCCTCCACGAAGTTCTCGAAGCGGAACGTGCGCTGCAATTCGCTGCCCGAGACATCCCAATTCCCGAGCTCGGCAGCCAGCGCTTCCAGTTCGTCTTCACTCAACAGCTCTCGTGCCATCGGATCACCCTCCCCTTGTTTCCCCTTGACCAGTCAACACGAACTCCTCGGCACATCGAAGGCACGCAACGGTGCCCGCGTCAAGGGAGATTCAGCGGCGCTCAGCCCAACTCGTCGAGCGGATCTGCCCAGGGGTCAGCGAACGGATCATCGGCCGGAGACGGCCCCGCTCCTGTACCGAGCGAGCTGCCGAGCCCGCCGATCGACACCGCCACGCCGGCGTCGGGCTCTTCGGGCAGGTAGGGCGTGTAGCCGTCGGCTTCGAGTGCCTCCGCGAGCTCGGGACCGCCGGAGTCCACGATGCGGCCGTCCACGATCACGTGGACCTCGTCGGGCCGGAGGTACTCCAGCACCCGGGTGAAGTGCGTGATGGCCAGCACGCCCAGGCCCGCCTCGGTGAGCGCTTCGATGCGGTTGGCGCAGGCCCGCAGCGCGTCGATGTCGAGGCCGCTGTCGATCTCGTCCAGGATGGCGATGCGTGGCTGCAGCACTGCGAGCTGGACCGTCTCGTTGCGCTTCTTCTCGCCGCCCGACATGTCGACATTCAGCGGCCGTGCCACCAGCTCGGCCTTCAGCCCGACAGCGGCCGCCTCGGCTTCGAGAAGGCTGCGGGTGCGCTCGAGCTGCTCGGCGCTCGGGCTCTCGTCGCCGGCCCGCAGCGCCAGCGCCTCGGCCAGCGCCTGGGCGGCCGAGACGCCGGGCACCTCCGTCGGATGCTGCATGGCCAGGAACAGCCCAGCCTGCGCCCGCTCCCAGGGCGCCAGGCTCAGCACGTCGACGCCGTCGAGGGTCACTGAGCCAGCGGTGACCTCGTAACCGGGCCTGCCCATGACGACATGGGCCAGGGTGCTCTTGCCCGAGCCGTTGGGTCCCATGACCGCATGCACACGGCCCGAGGAGACCTCCAGATCGACGCCCTGCAGGATTTCGGTGTCGCCCGCCGATGCGTGCAGGCCTTCGACGCGCAGCGTGTGCGCGGTGTTGTCGCTCATGGCAGCACCACCGCGACATCGTCGCCGCTGATACGGATCTCATAGACCGGAACGGGCTGGGTGGCGGGGAAGCAATTCGGCTTGCCGGTCCGCAGGTCAAAGCTCGACGAGTGCTGCGGGCACTCGAGCGCGCACTCGTCGGGCCAGACCCAGCCGTCGGCCAGCGAGTAGTTCTGGTGGCTGCACCGGTCGCCGATGGCGTAGTAGTCGTCGCCGATGCGCGCCAGAGCGATGCGGTGCCCTTCGACGTCGAAGCGTCGGGCTTCGCCGTCGGGCACGTCGCCACGCTGGCACAGCACCTCGGTGCGGGTCTCGTCTGCTGCGCTCATGGCGCCGCCTCCACGGCAACCGAGCTCATTGCACTGCCCGCACGGCCGTCGCGCTCATTGCGCGACCGCGAAGTCGGCATCGGACACCAACTCGTCGATGCGCTGGCGCACCGATGCCGAGATCTCCTCAGACGGCAGCGCATCGAGGACTTCGTCGAAGAAACCACGCACCACCAGCGCCTCGGCCACGTCGGTGGGCACGCCCCGGCTCTCGAGATAGAAGCGCTGATCGGCGTCGACGGGGCCGATCGAGGAGGCGTGGCTGCACTGCACATCGCTGTTCTCGATCTCGAGGTTCGGCACCGACTCGGCCCACGCATTGGGGGACAGCTTCAGATTCCGGTTGGTCTGGTTGGCCACGACGTGGGGAGCGTCGGCCTCGATACGGATCAGCCCCGTGTAGACCGCCCGGGCGTGATCGTCGACCGCGCCCTTGAACAGCAAGTCAGAGGTGGTGTGGGGTGCCACGTGGGTTTGGAATGTGCGGAAGTCGAGCGTGGAGCTGCCCCGGCCGAAATACACGGCGTCGATCTCGCTGTGGCCGCCGCGCCCGGTCATGTCGATGCCGATGCGGGCCCGGGCGTATGCGCCGCCCATCGCCACCTGGCCGGTCCGCAGGTTGGAATCTCGACCCACGTCCGAGCAGAGGTTGGCAATCTGCCATGCGCCCGAGCCCAGTTCCTGCACGGTGAGGTGACCGAGGTGTGCACCGTCGCCGACGCTCAGCTCGGTCAGGGGGCAGACGAGTGCGGGCGTGTCGCCGCCGGTGTGATGCTCGATCACTGTGGCTTGGCTGGTGCGGCCGGCCACCACGACGAGCCGGGGGAACCATGCCAGCCCCTCGACATCGGTGTGGACGTGCACGACGATCGGCGCAGTCACCACCGCGTTCGGATCGATGCTGACGGCCACCGGCGCTGTGGCCAGAGCCAGATTCCAGTCGCCGAAGACGTCGGGCCCCTCGGGGGCGACCGTGCCGATCAGATCGTCCGCGCCGTCGCCGAGCGTGCCCACGCGGATGCCCTCTGTCCGCACCGATACCTCGACGACGGCACCGTTGGTGATGCGAACCACTGCCGCAGCGCCGTCGTCGACACCGTCCATCAGGCCCGCCGGCCCCGCAGCGCCGCCAGGAGCCGCGAAGGCATAGAGCGCAGGGTCGAGATCGTCGATGGGGGTGTAGCGCCACACCTCTTCGGTGAACGACGGCATGCCGCTGGCGACCGCTCGTTCCGCCGCAGCGCGACGCCGCTTGGTCAACGCGTCGGAGCCGTCGAGCGCGTCGACGAGGTCGGGGCTGAACACGCTGCGGAGGCTACCGGCGCGCCCGTCAGGGCCTAGCGGGCCGGAGCGGCCCGCATCGAGCCGTGATCAAACCTCGCCGTCTTTGCGGTCGTCGCGGTCCGCACGACGCTTCACACGCTTTGCCTTGCGGGCAGCCTTGCGATTCTTGGACCTGATGCGGATGCCCTTGCGCCGGGACTGCTCCGCGGCAACCTCTTCGAGGATTCGCGGACCGGCCTCGTTCAGGATGTCCTCGGCAGCATCGAGGAGGTCGCCGATGGACTCATCCACGCCGACGCTCTCGGGCTCGGTGGCGAAGTTGCGAACACCCAGCGAGCCGTGCTGCCAGCCGGCGTCAAGCCGTCGAGGCGAATACGACGGACAGTCTTCGGGGCAGCGCCACGGGGCCTCGGGAGCCAAGTCGAGGTTGCACTTTCGCACGGTGTCACCGTTGGGGTAGGACCGGCTCTCGTAGTGGCGGCAGTTCGTTCGCATCGGCATGGCAGCCGCCTCCCTCAGCGCTGCGCAATCGCGTCGGCGAGCGCTATCGCCCGCCGGGCTTCATCCACGTGAAGATTCTCGACCATCTTGCCGTCTACGGTCACCACCCCACGGCCATCTGCCACCGCCGCCTCGAATGCCTCGATCACCTGGCGGTGGAAGTCGAGCTCGTCAAGGCTCGGCGAGAAGGCCTCGTTGGCGGGATCGACCTGGCTGGGGTGGATCAGCGTCTTGCCGTCGAACCCCAGGTCGGCACCTTGGCGGCACACGGCCGCGAATCCGTCTGCGTCGCGGATGTCGTTGTAGACACCGTCGAGGGCGGTGACGCCCGCTTCCCGGGCGGCCACCAAGCACGTCGCGAGGTGCGGCACCAGCGCTGCCCGGTCGGGCGTGATAGTGGCGTGCAATTCCTTGGCCATGTCGTTGGTGCCCATCACCACCGCATCGGTTCGCTCGAAGCCGGCGATCTCGCGGGCATGGGCGATGCCCGCAGGTGTCTCGATCATGGCCCAGATGCGCATCGAGTCGGGGGCGCCCGCGGTGTCGAGCAGGTCGGACACGGCAGCGAGATGTGCGGCGCTCGACACCTTGGGGATGACAACGGCTGAGGGGGCCGCTGCACCCGCGGCCCTGATGTCGTCGCGACCCCACGGGGTGTCGAGCCCATTGCAGCGGATGGTCAGCTCGCGGTAGCCGTACTCGCCAGATGATGCGGCGGCGCACGCGCCCTCGCGGGCGGCTTCCTTGGCATCGGGCGCTACCGCATCCTCGAGATCGAAGATGAGCGCATCCGCGTCGATGGCCTTGGCCTTCTCCAGCGCCCGGGCATTGGCCGCCGGCATATAGAGCACCGATCGGCGCGGGCGGGCGGGGCGGGCGGCGGCAGCGCTCATATGGAGTCCAGACTCTCTCAGGCAGTCTCGAGCCCGTAGGCAGCGGCCAGCTCGGGGTCGGCCGCAGACAGGTCACGGGCGAGCTGCAGCACCACCCGGCACTGCTTGACGGTGGCGTCGTCCTGCATCTTGCCGTCGATCATCACGGCGCCGGTGCCGTCGCCCATCTCGGTCACCACCCGCTGCGCCCACGCCACTTCGGCAGGCTCGGGGCTGAACACCCGCTTGGCGATGGCGATCTGGCTCGGGTGCAGGCTCCACGCCCCTACACAGCCCAGCAAGTAGGCGTTGCGGAACTGGTCCTCGCAGCCGATGGGGTCGGCGATGTCGCCGAACGGCCCGTAGTAGGGCAGGATGCCGGCGGTGCCGCAGGCGTCCACCATGCGGGCCAGCGTGTAGTGCCACAGGTCCTGCTGGAATGACGTGCGCGCGTCGTCGTCGCCGTCGGGCACGGGGTCGGTGCGCACGAGGTAGCCGGGATGCCCGCCGCCGACGCGGGTGGTCTTCATGCGGCGGTCAGCGGCCAGGTCGGCAGGCCCCAGCGACAGCCCCTGCATGCGGGGGCTGGCCAGGCAGATCGATTCCACGTTGGCCACGCCACGGGCGGTCTCGAGGATCGCATGCACCAGCAGCGGCCGTTCCAGCCCCACGCGGGCCTCGAGCTGGGCCAGCAGCCGGTCCACGTAGTGGATGTCCTCGGGGCCTTCCACCTTGGGCACCATGATCACGTCGAGCTTGTCGCCGATCTCGTGGCACAGCGCCCACACGTCGTCGAGGAACCACGGCGAGTCGAGGCTGTTCACCCGGGTCCACAGCTGCGTGTGGCCCGGCTCCCACGCCTTGCCCACCTCGATCAGCCCTGCCCGGGCGGCGTCTTTGCTGTCGGCCGACACGGCGTCTTCCAGGTTGCCGAGCAGCACGTCGACCGTGGGGGCGATGTCGGGAACCTTGGCCCGCATCCGCTCGTTCGACGGGTCGAAGAAGTGGATCATGCGAGAGGGCCGGAAGGGCACCTCGCGCAGCGGTTCAGGCGCCCCGAGCGCCAGCGGGGCGAAGAAGTCCTTTGGGCTGCGCATCAGCCGATCGATCCCTCCATCTGAAGCTCGATCAGCCGGCTCCATTCGACGGCGTACTCCATCGGCAGCGTGCGGGTGACGGGCTCGATGAAGCCGTTCACCACCATGCCCATGGCCTGCTCGGCCGACAGGCCGCGGCTCATGAGGTAGAAGAGCTGCTCGTCGGCCACCTTCGACACCGTGGCCTCGTGGCCGATCTCGGCGTCACGAGAGCCGATCTCCTGGTACGGGTAGGTGTCCGAGCGGCTGTCCTGGTCGAGCAGCAGCGCATCGCACTGGACGTGGCTGCGGCAGCCGCTCATGCCCTCTTCCACCCGTACGAGGCCGCGGTAGGTGGTGCGGCCGCCGTCCTTGGAGATGGACTTGGAGACGATCTTGGAGGTGGTCTCGGGGGCGGCGTGGACCATCTTGGCGCCGGCGTCCTGGTGCTGGCCATTGCCGGCGTAGGCCACCGACAGCACCTCGCCCGAGGCCTTGGGCCCCATCAGGTACACCGCCGGGTACTTCATGGTGAGGCGCGAGCCGATGTTGCCGTCGATCCACTCCACGTGGGCTTCGTCGTAGGCGGCGGCCCGCTTGGTGACCAGGTTGAACACGTTGTTCGACCAGTTCTGGATGGTGGTGTAGGTGATGCGCCCGCCCGGCAGCGCCACCAGCTCCACCACGGCCGAGTGCAGCGAGTCGGTGGTGTACACCGGCGCCGAGCAGCCCTCGATGTAGTGCACCGTGGCGCCCTCGTCGGCGATGATCAACGTCCGCTCGAACTGGCCCATGTTCTCGGCGTTGATGCGGAAATACGCCTGCAGCGGCATCTCTACCTCGACGCCGGGCGGCACGTAGATGAACGATCCGCCCGACCACACCGCCGAGTTCAGCGCTGCGAACTTGTTGTCGCCAGGCGGGATGATCGAGCCGAAGTAGCGCTGGACGATGTCGGGGTACTCCTTGACGGCGGAGTCCATGTCGCTGAACAGCACGCCCTGGGCTTCGAGGTCTTCCCGGTTGCGGTGGTACACCACCTCGGACTCGTACTGGGCGGTGGGCTTGAAGACGTAATCTTCCTCGTCGCTCCACCCCAGCTTGTACTTGCCGAGGTCGATGCCAACGGCGGCTTCAGCGGTGTCGGTCACAACCTCAGCCTAACGCCGCCCCTGCCCGGGTCATAGTGCAGTGCGTGGTGCCGACCGCTGAGCCCTGAGGCGGAATAATTCAGCTTGCTCGCATTCCCGCCGTCGTTACGCTTGGGCTCGTGCTCTCGCCCTACGTCGTCGAGTTGGAGGTTCGTCAGCCGTACTCCATCTGGGTGCGCTTCGATGACGGAACCGCCGGCGAGGTCGACCTGTCGGACAGCGCCGAGACGGGCGGCATCTTCTCCGCGTGGTCCGATTCGGGCTACTGGCGCAGCGCTCACATCGTTCCTGACACCGGCGCAGTGGCGTGGGGTAACGACAGCGACGTCGATGTCTGCCCGCACAGCCTGTACCTGGACCTGACTGGCAAGTCCTTCGACGAACTGCGCACCGATGCGTCCACGTTGATGGCCGACTGACCGCTTCGCGATGCCAGAACTCAGCCGGTTCTTCGGCATCGTGATCACGATGTACGCCCGCGACCACCCGCCACCGCACTTCCATGCCCGATACGGCGAACATGAGGCGCTGATCGACGTCGAGAACTCTCAGGTCTTGCGCGGCTCTCTGCCTCGACGTGCACAAGACATGGTGGACGAGTGGTCGGCGCTGCATAGGACCGAACTGCGGGCCGCATGGGACGCACTGCGCAGCGGCCGTGCGCCTTCGGGCATCGCGCCGCTGGAATAGGCCCACTAGCTGGGCGTTCGCGGTTTCGTGACAGCTTCAGTCGCGCTTTTCTGACTGACTCAACCGCGCGATTCCACGCACCGATCCACAGCAGGTGCAGCGCAGGAACGACAACGCATGCGCACCGTTCGATGGACGCGATGTAAGGGATTCCATACACGCCATAGCATCAGCGACGGTGCCTGGCTCATTGAGACGCTCGCAATCACCCATGAGCGTCCGTGACGAAGGGCCGAGAAGCGTGAGGCAGCGATGGCTGCTGGTGGGCGCGGCCTGTCTGACGGTGGGGCTGCTGCCAGTCTCCGGAGTGGCTGCGGCAGAAGAGCCAACCGCCGGCGCAGGCAATTCGGCTTCTGAAGCCGAGACGCAGGACGGAGCCACATCTGACGACTCGATGCAGGAGGACTCGGCGGGCGGCGTGGAGGTGGTGCGGTACGCCGGTTCGGACCAGTACGAGCTATCGCTAGCGGTGGCGCAGGCACTGGTCGACGCCGACGGAGGCACCTCGGAATGGGTGGTGCTGGCGTCGGGAGAGTCGTGGGCGGATGCAGCGACGGCTGGCCCATTGGCTGCATCGCTAGGCGCGCCAGTGGTCTTGGTGCCCCCGGGCGGTTTGCAGTCCCCCACTGCGCGGCCTGACCTGGTGGAGTTCCTGCGGTCGACTGGCGTCCGTCGCGTCGTGATCGTCGGCAGCTCCGACGTGCTGCCGAATCACGAGCCGTCGGTGCTGTTCGGGCTGGGAATGCTTCCCCGCAATATCGAACGCGTCCACGGCGATGACCCAGTCGGGACGTCGGTTGCTATTGCCGAGGGGATCGGCGTTCCCGCTGAACTCGGCGAACTGGGCCGCACGGTGATCATCGCCAGCGACCAAAACGTGGCTGATGCGGTGGCGGTCGGGCCGTTGGCTGCCACAGGCCCGTTCCCGCTGCTGCTCACCGCACCCGACGAGCTTGACGCTCGCATCACCTTGTACCTGACTGAGCGTGAGATCGAACATGTAGTGCTGGTCGGTGGCACCACCGCAATCGGACGGGCGGCGCAAGAAACGATCGAAGCCGGCGGGGCCACCGTCACCCGCCTCGCAGGCCGAGACCGCAGCGACACCGCCCGTCTCGCAGCGGACCTGTTCCACCAGCACACCGCTGAGGACCCGGCATGCGCCGGCGATTCGTTCCGCATCGGCCTCGCCTCAGCCGAGCGCCCCGAGCAAGTGCTCACCGTCGGCGCCCTGCTCGCCAAGCAGTGCACTTCCCTGCGCTACATCGAATCCGGACGATTTCCCGACGACCTGCGCAACACCCTCTACCTCGAACAGCAGCGGTCCCGCGGCATTGAACTCTTCGTCTTCGGCGACGAGAGTGTCATCGCGGGCGCCGCCTTGGATGTTTCGCTGCCGCCGACGCAACTCGCATTCGTGAGCGTTGGCGACGTGACGGAGAACGGTATGCGGAGCACGCAGATCGCGGTAGTGGACGAACACGGCGCGATCCGCCTGTTCCCGCAAACTGAAATCGAGATCCCGGCGTGGCCGCACCTGAACTCTGACGGTGTGTGTCGACTTCGCGAATTGGATTGGTCTCCCGCCGGGAGGTTCTTGAGCTACCGGCGTCTGTGCACAGCGGAGATCTTCGTACTGGACACCGAGACCGGCGAGTCGTACCAAGTCGTGTCCGAAGGCGCCGAATTGGTCTTCGAGGACCCCGCAGACACCGGCGTGGGTTGGTCGGTCGGCAACATGGGTCCGTCGTGGTCACCCGACGGCAGTTCCTTCATGTTCACCGCATTCATCGACGACCCGTCGACCGTGGGCACGTGGCAGGGCAATCCGCTGCACTTCGCCGAGCTCTTCGTGCATGATGCCGAATCGCGCACAACGGAACGACTAACCGAGAACACCGCCCACGACCTCGTCGGCCGTTGGTCACCGGACAGCAACGCAGTCACGACGATGCAGCACTGGGATCCGGCCGCATCTGATCCGTACTACCGCTCAGTGCGGTCCTATTCCTCAATCAGAGTCAACGAGGCAGCTGTCGCCTCGCGACTGGCGCTGTGCAGCAGCGGACCGGGTGCAGTTTGGTCACCTGACGGCTCCCATCTTGCCTACTACTTGCGCGATGGGTGGTGGACGCGCCAAGTGGCTGTGTGCACAGGCAACGGCACGAATCGCAGGCAGCTGACGCCGATCGGCTGCAGCGAGTGTGAAGAGGGCCACCAGCACTACGGTGCCTGGATCCTCGGCTGGAACCCCAGCGGCTCGATGCTCGCGTTCTCCGACACCGACTACGTACAGGAAGACGGAATGTTCGACTACAAGTCTGAGACCACGGCTGACTACGTGCTCGATCTTGAGTCCGGCGAGATCAGGAAACTGCTCGAGTTCACGCAAGAGAGCAACAGCCCTACTCCGCTCGTCTTCTTTGGGTGGTCCCCGGAGGGTGACGGTCTTCTGTACCTGCGGCGCAGCGAGGACGGTTCCTCATATCGAGATCTCGTGTTGCTGGACGACGTCACAGGCAACATCACGACTCTGCGCGACATCCCCCTACTGCGGCTCAGTTTCGGCCGGCAGATTCAGCCGCGCCTGCTGCTGTCTCCAGACCAGAACCAACTGCTGCTCATCTACGACGGCAGCTGGCCCCGGGACGCGCAGCCCAGAAGAGACGGGGGCATGTGGCTCACAAGCCTCCAATCGGGGGACTTGGCGCCGCTGATCGACTTCGGTCCCGTCGTCTCCGTGGCTGAGGGCGACACGCCCGGCGTTCGGCGCCCAGCTCGAGCTGCGTGGCGGTGCGAGACCGAATGGTCCGCAAACGGAATATCCGGCATCTGCAACTGACGGCCACCCGTGACGACGTCCAGCATCACAGCGCCCGCGGCACGGCGGCGCCGAACTCCGGTCGGGCGGTGGGGGTGGCAGCTCGTGGCGGCGGTCTGCCTGGCAGCGTCAGTCGTGCCTGCTTCGAGTGCCGGTGCAACGGCTGAATCCGATGGCGAGGTCACCGATGAAACTGCCGAAGCCGCCAGCGGTGTTGAGGTTGTTCGGCTGTGGGGGAAGGATCGCTACGCGACGTCGCTGGTGGTGGCCGGTGAGTTCGTCCGGGCCGTTGGAGGCCGTGTCGACAGAGTCGTCCTAGCGTCGGGACGTTCAGACTCAAGCGCCGCAGTGGCGGCCGCTCTAGCCGGGGGGATCGATGCTCCCCTGCTGCTGGTGCCGCCTGATGGACTGGGCAGCGACGCGCTGACTCTCCTTGCCGACGCCAGAGTCCAAGAAGCGCTGGTCGTCGACTGGAGTCGCGAGCTTGCGGAGATGGCCTTGGCATCGACGCGGCGTGCAGGCATCCGTGTCGCGCGGGTCGCCGGCGAGTCGCCAGCTGCTCTGAGTGTCGCCGCAGGCGAGATCGTGGGCGTCAAGAACCCGCCCGCGTCTGCGCAAGGCACCGGCGAGGGCCCTGCAGGGGGCAGACCTGACACGGTCGAGGGTTTGGCATTGCCGACGCGCCAGGTGCGGGCTGTGGTGTTGGCCGGCAGCCGGGAGCCAGCCGCCGCTGCGGTCTTGGCGGCCCGGGCGAGACTGCCGCTGCTGCTCACGTCAGAAGGCTCTCTCCCAGACGACATCACTGAATTCTTGGGCCTGCACGACGTCACACATGCAGTCGTGGCGGGGCCGACAGCCACAACCACCTCAGACACGCTGCGACAGGTCGAAGCGTCGGGCATCGAAGCGACCGTCCTCGGCGGCCACGGTCTAGTGGGGGCGGCAGCCGCAGTCGCCGGCTTCAGCACTGATGACGTGACTGGGCGTTTCGCGTCCATGACGCAACGCGAGTGCCCTGTCGGGCTGCCGCCGACCGTTGGTTTGGCCAGAGGGCCAGAAGACCGCGGCGCCAGCCAGTCGATGCCTGCCACATGGGACGCATACAGCGCAGCTCCGCTGCTGGGCCAGCTCTGCTCGCCGCTGCTGCTGACAACCCCGGATGAGCTGGCGGTCGACGCGAATGCGGTTCTCTACCGGGCGCAGCACACCGGCACGACCGCGGTGCATGTCTTCGGCGGCTCCGCTGCAATGCGTGATGCCGTTCATCGCCAAGCGGCCGAACCCGAGATCCCAATCCGCGTCGCGCTATCGGTTCCCGATCCGTCTTCTGGAGATGCCGGCGGCACCATCGCTGTCATCGATGAGCGTCTCGACATGCGGCATTACCTGTTGGGCAGCGGTCTGGGGTCGATCGGCAATCTGAACTGGTCTCCCCAGCAGCGTCACCTCGCCTTCACGGCACATCAAGACGGCACCGCAGGCGTGTTCATCTACGAGCTTGCAACAGGAGACCTCTGGCGGTTGACACCGCACAACGAGCACTACTACCCGCAGTACGACGCATTTGCCTGGTCCGACGACGGGGCGCTGCTCGCTGCGAACGTTGACGCGTCTCAAGACACCAACGAGAACGGGATTACCGACCGACATGAGTTCCAACGCGAAATCCTCGTTGCGGACCTCAGCGCGAGAGACGTGCGGTGGCTGGCACGGGGCAACGTGCGCTCTCGGCATGTCGGCTGGTCCCCTGGGGGACATCGTCTCGTGGTGTTCCGTGAGCCGCTCCTGATGACTGGACGCTTCGACGGAGCAGATCTGGTCGAAGTAGTCGATGTCGACTCGCTCAGGCGGAGCGCGCTCGACCATCCCGAGCATGTGGTCGGCGCGCAGTGGTCCCCGGACGCCGCGCAGATCGCGCTCATCACAGACAGCAGCTATATGCGTGTCGAAGGCGCCGACGGCATCGTCCACGTGTTCAACGCCGACGGCACCGCTGCTCGGGTTGCCGATCGCACCGCTGCCTCGATCCTCGAATGGGCACCTAATGGCTGCTGTATCGCCGTGTACGCGACCGTCAATGGCGGCATCGCAACCTTCGGCCCTGCTACCGGCTCGTTGCGCCAACTCACGACGCCTCCGAGGTTCCATGACCGCGCCGGCGTGGAGTTTCTCGGCTGGTCACCAGACAGCCGCCGCATCATCGCGGCCGCTGTTCTGTGGGAGCAGGGCAATGGTGAGTTCGTGACGGATCTTCTGAGCATCAACGTGACCACGGGTGAACTGGCATCGCTGCCGTGGCGGAACTCGCGGGCGAGACTGCAATACGGAGGCCACGGTCCGGCAGGCACGATGTTCGCGTACGGAGCGGCCGAGCTTGGCGAGGACACACTGCGGCTCGTCTTGGTCGAATCCGAACCGGGGGGCAACGCGTACCACGCGCTCGACGCCGCTGCTCTGTTCGATCCCGGTGCCTACCCAGAGCGACCTTGGTGGCTGGGAGAGCAGCCGCCATTCGAATGGTCGCAACTCGAATGGACCGTGTACGGCGTCGCCGCGGTCGCAGTACGACGCTGGTGAATGGTCCGCGCTGCTCGCTTTCCTTCAGTTTCCGTCGACAAAACACCGAGGGCAGGTCATGTCTGAGTCCAAGAGACGAGCAGAACTCGGCAACGGCGAGTCCGTCGAAGCTGCTGTGCTTGAAACCCGCTTCATGGCGTGAATGTATGACGCAGGGCTGTTGGTTGCCGTTCTCATCCCGATCGGCATCTTCCTCGTCGTCTACAGCATCGCCTACGAGCTGAGGCCGAGCAGCGCCGGCTTCACAACCGCGGAACTGACGATCCAGTGGCTCGTGGCTATTGCCGCCCTGGCGTGGTACGGCTCTTGGCGCATCTACCGCCTCGTCGTTCGTGGCCAATCGGTGGGCATGCGTCGCACAGGGATCGAGATCGTGCGCTGGCCCACCGGCGGCAGGATTTCCTACACGAGCGCTCTCGTCACGACGGTATTGCCACCGTTGACCGGCGTCCTGGGACTCGTTCCCGCCATGGTGACCGGCGCCGACAGTGCGGCGTGGGGCGTGTTTCTGTGGCTGGTGTACCCGCTGTCGGCTCTATGGAACCGCACGGGCCGCGGCTGGCACGACCGTCTCGCGAGGGCGGTCGTCGTGACCAAGACTGGACAGTGAATCGCGGATCGCCGTCTTTCGCCCAATGGTGTCGGGACTTGAGGTCGGCAACGCTAATACGGCGTTAGCTGTCGCGTCGCGTGAGGTTGTGTGCGCGTGATGCGGACGGGCAGCCGTGAGCGCAATATGCGCTCTTGAGGCGCCGGCGGTGCGAGAACTCAGCCAAGCGTGATCGTCGGGATGCCGCGCTCGCGCGCTGCTCGGGTCAGCCGCTCGTCGTAGGTGACCAGCCCATCGATCTCGTTGCCGAGCTCGAGCGCCGTAGCCAAGTGGATCGCATCCAGGCTGTGCAGCCCTGGCGGATCGAGCAGAGCCGCCCGTTCGACGATCTCAGCGGTGATGCGCACACATGCCACTGAGTCGAACAGCGCCCGGGCTTGGACCGTCAAGTCGGGCCGGTAGCGGCGAACGGCCCGGATGGTCTCGGTCCGCGCCAAGTCCGACGAGACCGCCCGCACGTGTTCGGCCTCCACCCAGGCGTTGAGCACGGACGATTCGGGCTCCTCCACCATCATCTTGACCAGCGCTGAGCTGTCGAAGTAGTGCATGCGCCGACGGACGAGCGCTCAGAATCGCTCGTCTTCGCGCATCGCCAGCAGCTCCTCGGAGAGGCTGCGCCCCGGCAGCGCCGGATGCGGCGGGGGAACCTCAGCGAGGTCGCGAGTCGCCGCAGTCGCGTCGCCACGAGCGATCAACTCCTCGAGACGTGACCGGCGCGGTTCGCTTATGTGCGGCACCAGCCTCGCCACCGGCCGGCCGCGGTTGGTCACGGTGATCTCCTCACCTGCCTCCACCCGCGCAACGACCTCCGACGCATTCTGCTTCAGCGCCCGGATGCCGACCTCAACCATGTTCTACAATGTAGCACATCAGTCGTATGGCATAGCGATGAGCTGCGTCACCGCTCGGACCGGAACCGTCAGCCTCAGATACGCGTCACAGTGCAGGAGCGAGGCGGCGCTGAAACGGTGACCAGGACTCATCATTCGATGCGGGCGATGTATGGGATCGCACACACGCCATAGCATCGGCGCCGATGCCTGGCATATTGAGACGCTCACGATCACTCATGGGCGTCCGTGGCGAACAGGCGAGAATTGTGCGACAGCGGCGGTTGCTGGCCGGCGTGGCCTGTCTGGCAGCGTCGCTGCTGCCCGTGCCGGCGGTGGGCGCCGCTGAGGGGTCCGCCAGCGCCGACGAGTCGGTTGGTGAGGCCGACGCTGAGGCTGAAGCAGCGCTCGATAAGTCGGCGGGTGATGTGGAGGTGGTCCGCTACGCCGGCTCGGATCAGTACGAGCTGTCGCTGTCAGTAGCACAGGCACTGGTAGACGCCGACGGAGGCACTTCGGAGTGGGTGATGCTCGCGTCGGGCGAGTCGTGGGCTGATGCCGCGACCGCAGGCCCGTTGGCTGCCTCGCTCGGCGCGCCAGTGGTCTTGGTGCCACCGGGCGGATTGCAAACCGCCACTGCGCGGCCCGACCTGGTGGAGTTCCTGAGATCGTCAGGAGCCCGCCGCGTCGTGATTGTCGGCAGCCCCGACGTGTTGCCGAATCACGAGCCGTCAGTGCTGTACGGGCTGGGGATGCTGCCCCGCAACATCGAACGCATCCACAGCGATGAACCGATCGGAACCTCCGTCGCAATAGCCGAGCGGATGGACATGCCTGCCGAACTCGGCGAGTTGGGTCGCACAGTCATCATCGCCGGCGAGCAAAGCACTGCCGATGCGGTGGCGATCGGACCTCTCGCTGCAGCAGGCCCGTTCCCGCTGCTGCTCACCGCACCCGACGCCCTCGACCCGCGCATTGCGGCGTACCTAACTGAGCACGAGATCGCTCACGTGGTGCTCGCCGGCGGAACCACCGCAATCGCACCCGCCGTGCAAGAAACAATCGAAGCCGCTGGCACCACAGTCACCCGCCTCGCCGGCCGTGACCGCAGCGACACCGCACGACTCGCAGCGGACCTGTTCAATCAGCACACCGCCGACGACCCCGCCTGCGCAAACGGCCCGACCCGCATCGGCGTGACCCCAGCCCAACAGCCTGAACAAGCACTCACTGCCGGCCCCCTGCTCGCTGCGCAGTGCACTCCCCTGCGCTACGCCAAACCCGACAAGCTCCCCGACGATCTGCGCAACGCTCTCTACTTCGCCCAGAACAGCTCACGGGCGGCTCTCATTCAGATCTTTGGCGATGAGGCCTCGATCGCGCACGCTGTCGTCGAGATTGCGGCCCCGCCGATTCGCCTCGCTGCATTTGACCGCCTGCGCAGCAACGTCACGACCAGCCATGAGGCAGGCGTCCTCATCATCGATGAGAACGGTGAACGACACCGTTTCCGCTTTGTGCCCGGACGAGACGCCTCCGGAGCGGATTCCAGGTTCTCAGAAAATCAGCTCGCTTGGTCGCCTGACGGCACTCGGCTGGCAATCGTCGGCGGGCGGCATCTGTTCGTCTTGGATATCGGAGCAGGCGAGATCCGCGAAGTGACGGTGCCGGATCTGGCGTTCCGCCATCTGCCAACTTGGCATTGGCCGGAGTGGTCGCCTGACAGCACCAAGCTCGCTTTCACAGCATTCGTGGGCGATCCCACGACGTGCATGGGTGGCGACTGCGGTAACTACCCCTTCTCGAATCATGCCGCGGAGATGTTCCTGTATGAGACGGCGACGGGGACGACATCACGGCTGACCTACAACAAAATCAACGACGCGGTCAGATCTTGGTCTCCCGACGGCACCAGGATCGCACTCACCCGGTCCCGTGTGCCTATGGGCATCTTCGCCGCGTATCGGCACCCAGAGTCGCTGCACATCATGGACATCACGACGGGAGCAGTAACGGACGTCTACGAGCCTGCGCAATCCGTCGGCGGGATCTGGTGGGCACCGGACGGCGGTCATCTAGCGTTCAGCGGCGCCATCGAGGACGCCTTCGCAGCCCCTCACATCTTCTTGGCCGCCAGCGACGGCAGCGCTATCAGGCAGCTCACGCCCTATCCCGGGCCACAGGCGACGAGCTTCGGCTGGGCCATCGGATGGTCCCCCGATAGCCGGTTCGTTGCTCATGGCACTCGCTACTACGGCGCGGGAGCATCTACGGAGACTCTGCACATCCATGACGTAGCGAGTGGCGAAGACGCCAGCATCAACCTCGACTTCGACGCGAGGCTGATCGCGCGCGGCTGGAGCAGCGACGGCACCAAGCTGCTGTACATGCAGTATCCGCCAAGGCCACGCGACCAGCGGCCGCTCGCCCTCATCGGCGTGAATCCTCTTGACGGGAATGTCGAACAGCTCGTGGCAGTGCCCGCAGAAATCACGAGTACCTCGGCCTCGGCTATCGCACCCGACGCTTCGCAAATGGCGTTCATATATGGCGAGTTGCAATTCGGCATCATCGGGACACAATGGGCTGGGTTGCGCTCCGAAGCAGAGATCCCATTCCCACTCTTTGTTGACGAATTTGCGCTCTGTGACATGGCCTGGACCGTGAACGGCATCCGCGGAAGCTGCGCTGGATACCATGACTTCTAGAGCGTCGGCGAGTCGAGCACGTCACCCGCGCTGGCTGCGTTTCTTGGCATTGGGAGCACTGCTCGCAATATTGCCCGTGACGAGCGCGCATGCCTCTGAGCACACGGATTCAAATGACAGTGCGCCCACATCGACAGACGCGGTCGAGATTGTCAGGGGCATAGCTCCCGAGTGGCCGTTTCAAGGGTTCTTCGCTCCGGCTCTGGGGAGGTTTTGGGACACCGGTCGCGGTCGAGTGCACGATGTCAGTAGCGACATGGACCTAGGTGCATGCTACGAGATATATGTGGATGTGGACGCTGAGTCGGTCCGCATGGGCTACGCGTCCTATCCCGATCCGAAAGCCAAGCACTACGTGATTCCGTGGGGCGATGCCGCGTATCCGGTCGTCAAGCGTGACACAGCCAGCCAGCAGCCTTCGGATTCCACTGCCCCCGGGCCGGATGCACGGCGTGAGACCCTTCGCCTTACGGGCGATCGAATTGATTTCACGGCACAGATCTCATCCTGGTACAGCGACGAAACAGAGGTCACCTATTCGCACATCGTTACTTTTGAGGCTCACAGCGCTCTCGGGAGCAAGACTTACTTGCCTCTGGCTTCTGAGTGGTCACCTGTCGGCGGGTTCGTCGAGATCGACGCGGAGGGATTGCCTACTGACGATCTTGGCGCGATGGACCGGCTAGCGGAGGAGTTCGGTCAACGGGCATACATTCAGGAGCTCGGAAGCCCTGGCTCAGACGGTCGGTTCTACGGCTTGACGCTGTACTACCAGGCGCATCCGGTGTGCCGCGACATCGCCCTCGGATTCGTCGTGGATGGAGAAACAGGGCAAGTGGTCGCTTGCTACGACTACATGATGGAAGCCCAAACGTCGCTGGTGTTCGTGGCGCACGCCGACAGCTTCCTATTGGACGATTTCGCTCTGCCGAGCGCGATGTGGCCCGTCGAAAAGGACGCCTGCGGTGTGCGCCTTGACGGGGAACACCCCGAAGAGTTCTTTATCCGAGTGGACCCGCACGGCTCGCCCGAGCTGGATCACTAGGACGACGCCGAGTGATGAGTCGGCTGAGGCTGCCTCTGGTCGTCCTGATGCTCGTTGTGGCCGCCTGCGCCACCGCAGGCGAGGACGCCGCCGAGGCAACAGAGTCCACCATGAATGCCTCCACGACGGCACCTCCCGAGTCGACTACAGCCAGTTCCACCTCGCCTACAGAGGCCATCGAGCCAGTTCGTGACGCGCTCGTCCAACGTGACGACGATCACACCAACGAGACGGGCGAGAACGAGACGCACGCCGGCGACGAGCAACCGACGCAGGTCACCCAGGAACCGGCTCCCACGAGCGAGCCGGAACCAGCGCCAGAAAGACTCCCGTCTATCGAGGCATACAGCAGGGTGAAGTGGGATGACACCGAGGCACTGCCCGAGTGGCCCTTTGAGGGACTCGTTCAGCTTGCGTGGACGGGAGCGACCTGGCGAGAAGACGGACGCTGGCAATTGCGCTTCTACCAGTGGACCGACTCAGGCGTCGGTCGGGGATGGACAGTCGGAGAGATTCCTTTGCCAAACTTGTCCATCGCTTGTGTCGGCGATGTGGGACTGATCTCTCACGGACCCGACGGCCTTGAAGTCGGCGGGCCTGCCGGATCGGTGAGCCCCTCGTATTTCGTACCGTGGGGCGGCGTGCCAGAGCGGCTTGACGCCCCCTCGGGCGAATTGCTCGCAGAAGTCGGGTCACGACCGTCGAATGTCGATGCAGATGTTTCCGGGGACATCGTGAGCATCGGCCACGGCGACGCCTCAGTTCGCTTCGCCCTTCGCGAGCCGGCCCGCAGCGAGGGTGACTGGTGGAACATTCAGGCGCGTCACGACGGCGATGTGTTCGTCGTAACCGTTCATCCCAGCAACCACCCGTGCTTTTCCGGAGTCACATGGATGAGTGCAGCAGCGAGCGGCGAGATGCTCGCGTGCGGCACCAACACAGCCGCGACCAAGTTCATCGCATCCGACGCTGGAGCGGCGGGACCGCTCGTGCTGCCAGATGCAGACGACTACCAGTTGGTGCTCGCGTGCCCATATCCGCTCACTCACCAGACTCTCAGATATGGACAGCCGCGATGAACGAGCGGCCGAGTGCGCGAGTGCGCATGACTGGTAGTCATTCGGAGCGCATGCGGCTGCGGTGGTGGCTGTTCGCGTTGATCGGCTTGATCGCATCGATCCTGCCGGTGTCGGGCGTGAGTGCAGCCGAGCAGCCGGCTGACGCCGGCGATTCTGCTGCTGGAGCCGAGGCGCAGGCCGAAGCGATGCCCGATGACTCGGCGGGTGGCGTGGAGGTCTTGCGCTACGCCGGCTCGGACCCCTACAAGCTGTCAATCGAAGTAGCGCAGGCGCTTGTTGACGCTGAGGGCGGAGTCTCGGAGTGGGTGGTGCTCGCCTCGGACGAGTCGTGGGCCGATGCAGCCGCAGCCGGACCTTTGGCTGCTTCACTCGACGCGCCGATGGTCTTGGTGCCTCCGGGCGGTCTGCAAACCGCCACTGCACGGCCCGACCTGGTGGAGTTCCTGAGATCGTCAGGTGTCCGTCGCGTCGTGATCGTCGGCAGTCCCAACGTGCTGCCGCATCACGAGCCGTCGGTGCTGTACGGGCTGGGGATGCTGCCCCGCAACATCGAACGCGTCCACGGTGATGACCCGGTCGGGACGTCGATCGCCATTGCCAAGCGGATGGGCATGCCTGCCGAGTTCGCCAACATGGGCCGCACGGTGATCATCGCCAGCGACCAAAGCGTCGCCGATGCGGTGACCGTCGGACCCTTGGCTGCTGCGGGTCCGTTCCCGCTGCTACTCACCGCACCCGACGAGCTGGACCCGCGCAGCGCCGCCTACCTCACCGGGCAAGAGATCGAGCACGTAGCGCTGGTCGGCGGCACGGCAGCAATCGCACCGGCCGTGCAAGAAGCGATCGAGGCCACTGGTGCCTCGGTCACCCGCCTAGCGGGCGAGGATCGTTACCACACCGCCGCCCTCGCTATGGACCTGCTTGCCGAGGTTCCCCACTGCCCAGACAACCCGATCGACAGCATCGGTCTCGCGCTGGGCGATGAACCACACGTCGCCGTGACCGTGGGACGCCTTCTGGGCCCACAGTGCATCCCGCTGCTGTTCACCGACGCCGACCGGCTCGCGCCGGTCACCCAGAACCACCTGTACCTATACCGGCATCGCACCGGCATCGAGCCGAGCTGGCATCTCATCGGCGACAACATCACCATCGATCCCTCAGCGATCGAGCGGCCCCCGGTGCGCATGGCGACGGTCGCAGACAACCCCGACGGCGACGGCCAGCACATCGTCGTCCTCGACGAGCACCACCAAGCCCGCCATTACCTCCTCGACGCCGGATTCGACGGCATTACCTATGTGCGATGGTCCTCTGACCGGTTTGTCATCGAGTTCGGGGCAATCAGAGAAGACGAACGGGCGGAGGACGACTACGAGTTGGACACTCGCAGCGGTATCGCAAGGCTGCGGGCGCCGGCTTGGTACACGCACTTGGCTCAGGACGACTGGCTGAACCCGAGACCGTCACCCGACCGGCGCTACATCGTGTTCCAAGCGCGCACGGAAGGCGAAGCGGGACGTTCGCTGTTGGCCGTGGACGTCACGTCGGGCGATGTGCGACGGCTCAGCGACAGCCGGGCAGACGAACTGCATCATGTCTTCAGCCCACGTTGGTCGAGCAATGCCAACTGGCTGCCGGACGGACGCCGTCTGATCTACGCCGTCCAGAACGCCAGAACGAACACCTATTGCGATGATGTCCCCGTGTCGCAGGTGCACATCGTCGATGTCGAAACCGGCACAGGCCACCCCATCGAATTTGACGGCTACGCGATCGGCGATGCCCTATTGCTGTCACCGGACGGCACTCATCTCGCCGTGCAGAGCTACCCCGGCTACGAGTTCGCTCCCTCGAACTACCACTCCTGGGCAGACTGGAAGTTCGACTGCGCCTACTTCGGAGCCGGATCGCCAGTCCTGACAGTGTTCGACTTGCGCGGTCCGCAGCCCCGGCGGATCACAGGCTCGGGCCTCGTGGCTCACGATCCAGAGTGGTCGCCCGATGGTCGGCGCCTCGTCTTTCGTGCTCCGAGCGAACCGCACCAAGGACACTCCCTGTTCGTCGTCGATGTCGATCTGGACGGCGTCTCAAGGCTCACGATCAATGAATCCGATGACGTTCATCACGTCGTGTCGAGATGGCTTGCGGACAGCGACAGGCTGCTGTACTCGGTCATGAGGATCGAGGAGTTGGAGGGCGAGTGCGAAGCCTGGCCCAATGTTCACGTGCCGCGTGCGCGCGTACCCCATGTGCAGATGCATGTCGTCGATATCGAGGACGGATACTCCGTTCGGCTTCCCTACACGGGATATGTGTTCGGTTCCTGGGACCACAAAGATCTGGATTTCTCGCCGGACGGCAGCTACCTCGTCGCCGAAGTCCATCCGAGCTATTCACTCGAACACTGGCCAGTCCACTGTCCCTACGTTCCCGAGGGCCTGCCACGCCTGCACATGTTTGACCTCACTGCATCGACTCAGCAAGCACTCATGGTCGCTGAGACACTCGGCTACGGCGGGAGATGGTCGCCTGACAGCACCTACCTCGCGTACCGCCGCGGCGAACCGCAGCGCGGTGCATCGATTAACTCGGCACTCACCATCCGCGACATGCGCGACGGATCAGAGTGGACACTGGAACCGCCTGACGCACCCAGCAGACGTGGCTGGGTTTCCTTCGACCGATGGTCACCTGACGGGTCACGCATCCTGCTCCGGGACTATCGGGCCTTTACGGGCCAGCTGAGACGCTTTTCGGGCCTCTCTGACAATGGCAATATCGAGCTTGTTGCCATACCCGGGTCCGAACGCTTCGTCGAAGTGAACCTGCCGCAGGAAGAACGCGGAAGCCTGACGTTCGGGAGTTTCACGTCCGACGGGCTTCAGATCCTGCGGGCCCAAGAGGACTTCTTCTCTGACGACATCGGCACGATGTATGTCAATGACATTGCTTACGACGGCGCGTTGCTCGGTGTCTTCAGAACGTTCGCTGCGACGGAGCCAAGCTCGACCACCCAGATCCACCTGGATAGCTCTTACCAGTACGACGAGTTCTTCCGCATGAACTCGCAGTGGACGCTCGAAGGCATCTTCGCAGCCAGCTACTTCTACTGGGTGCCGTACTAGCCCTGCTTGTCTGACACCACAGCCGGTGACCGGGCAGCCGAGGAACGCGAGCGCTGCCGCCGCCCTCAGCTCAGCAGGGCGGGGGCGAGGCGGCG
>NZ_JAPYOK010000116.1:0-14397 GCF_028283155.1 Candidatus Poriferisodalis multihospitum
GCTGTCGGGCTTGCAGGTCGACGTCTCCGAAGCGTTCCTGCACTGCGGCCGGTCGCTCATCCGCTCACGACTGTGGGACCCTGCCGCCCGGATCGACCGCTCTGCCTATCCCACGTACGGCCAAGTGCTCGCCGACCAGATACACGGTGCCGACGCTGTCGAGATTGACGCCTCAGAGGACGAAGCCAACCGCCAGCGCCTATACTGAACACAGTTATCCACAGGCACTGCTTCCCTGTGGATAACTCAACCCGACACAGGCCACGGACTGGCATCTGGCTGGTTCACCTTGGGTTTTGTGCAGGCTGAGTGTTTGGGTTTTTCTTGTCGGTGTGGTCGGTTCTGTCCGCAGCGTGGGCGGCTTCGAACTGGTCGGGGCTCTGGTCGTCGAGGTAGCCGTGGATGCGGCGGGTGTCCCCGCCAGTGCACCCAGCCGAGGGTGGCGAGCTCGGCGTCGTCGACCGTTTTCCAGGGTCCTTGTTGGGGTCCTGTGATCAGCTCGGTCTTGAACAGCGAGTTCACGGATTCGGCGAGGGCGTTGTCGCAGGAATCGCCGACCGACCCGATCGACGGCACGGCGCCGATGCTTGGGCACCGTGGCCGGCTCGAACGTGCCCGCCCGGTCACGAGGCACCCGAAGATCGACCTCGCCGATCTCGGTCGTCACCCGCTTGGGGGTCGTCCCGTTGCGAGAGTTGCCCGACCCGCGGCCCTCC
The DNA here is from genome assembly GCF_028283155.1 of Candidatus Poriferisodalis multihospitum. Taxonomy (NCBI): domain Bacteria; kingdom Bacillati; phylum Actinomycetota; class Acidimicrobiia; order Acidimicrobiales; family Candidatus Poriferisodalaceae; genus Candidatus Poriferisodalis; species Candidatus Poriferisodalis multihospitum. The sequence continues at coordinate 717 of NZ_JAPYOK010000116.1, forward strand.
GGAGCATGGCGCTCGTAGCCGAGATGCTCGGTCATCTCGACCTCGAGGCCCGTCTGGAGCACCTGGCGCACCAGCCCGGTCAACAGACCGCCGTCGCCGGTCAGCACCCGCGCCCTCAGCGCGCGCCTGAGCAACCAGCCGCTCAGCCCATTCGGCCATCGCCGCCTCACCGGCAGCCTCGCTCGCCGACACAGCCGGCATGTCAAGATCAGTCACAGACATGATCCTCCCCGGCCCACAGCACCCAGCCAAGGACCCTCAGACCACATCCGGATACACAAAATTCCCGAGTGTCACTGTCGGGTTTGCCGGGGCTCTCAGCCAGGGGGTTACGGTCCGGTCCCATGCTCGGCGGTGACTCCACAAAATACTGGCCTGGTGCCTGTTGATTGACCTGTCGCGTCGAGTGTGGGGCAGGCATGGCTTCCATCGACACCGTGACCGACAGCGGCGAGATGCAGGCCGCCGAGTCTGAGCCGACTCGACCCGCCGCGCCGACCGCTGCCGCCGCGCCTGTTCACCAGCCCGGTGCCGCCCAGTTGCGCACCATGACGCTCGTCGTCACCGCCTTCGGCGGCATCATCACTGCGCTGCTCGGCGGCATGTTCATCTTCATGGTCTCCGCGATCGACGGATTGCGCACCGAGATCGGCAGCCTCCGCGCCGAGATGCACGCGGAGATCGGCAGCCTCCGAAACGACATGAACCGCGGGTTCGACCGAGTCGACGCCGTGCTGTTGGATCACACTGACCGGCTGGCGCGGATCGAGACGACACTCGACATCAGCGGTCGGCCCGTCAGCGGTGAGGCCAGCACGCTCAGCGACCCATAGGCCGGCGTTCTCGCGCTACCGCGCCCAGAATGAACACTGCTGTGGGAACGGTCCCGCAGCGGAGCGACGAACGGTCTATGCGGCGCCGCCGCGGAAGTAGTCGGCGATGGCGTCGGGCGTGTTGGTGCGGGGCCATTGGGGGTCTTCGGCGAAATGGACGGTGCTGTGCACGGTGCCGTTGTCGTGGAATCGGTAGGTGCGGTAGCCGGGCGGCAGCCAGGTCCATGCTGTGGTGTCGACGTTGATGGTGAGCGAGGGGCACAGGTACAGCGGCCGTCCGCCGACGGTGTGTTCGATGTCGGTGTGCACGTGTCCGGCGCTGACGCCGCGGATGCGCTGGTGGGACTCAACGAGCCGGACCACTTCGTCGGTGAAGTCCGGGTTGGAGAACGCGGCGGTGTCGCCTGTCATGGCCGGAGGGTGGTGCATCCACAGCCACACGTGGTCGGCCGCCGATGATGCGATCTCGCTGGCAGCGAAGTCCATCTCGCCTGGTCCGAGACGGCCGTTGCTCTCCCGGCGCGTGCGATAGTCGACCGGACGCCCGTCTGCGTCGAGCCCTTTGCCCTCGTAGTTGCTGTCGAGGAACACGAACAGCCAGTTGCCGGCTTCGAGCGTCCGATCCGCTGACAGCCCGGTGCGGTCGGCGAACGCCCGGAAGGGCTCCTCCTGGTCGTGGTTGCCGGGCAGCACGACCAGCGGCGTCGGCACGTCGCCGAGCCGTTGGGCAGCGACGTCGTACTCCGCAGGCGTGCCATTGTCGGCGATGTCGCCGGTGACGATCGTCAGGTCCCCGACGATGCTGGGGTCGCCGTAGGCATCGGCCGCAACCCGTGCCCACGCCTCGTCGGTGTCATACCCGAGGCCGTGGTGGCTGCGGTGGCCCGGCGTCGAGAAATGTGTGTCGCTGAACTGGGTGACCGCCAGCATCGGGGCTACCCGATGGTGTCTCGGAGGAACGCGGCCATCGAGTCCCAGCTGGCGAGATCTGCTGCCTCGTCGTAGGCAATGCCGGGAACGCCCCACGCGTCCGCGGCCGCATTGGTGAAGCTGTGCCCCGCGCCGGGGTAGATCTCGACGGTGCAGTCCACGCCAGACGCGCTCATGTCGTCGCGGAACGCGTCCACGTGCTCCTGGGGGATCAGCGGGTCAGCATCGCCGACCGCGACCAGCACCCTGCCCGAAATGCTCGACGACGATCCCGCCTCGGACATCTCCAATCCCGAGTGGAGCCCCACCGTGGCTCGCAGATCGGCACCTGCCCGGGCAAGCTCGAGCGCCATCGTGCCGCCGAAGCAATAGCCGATCGCAGCGACGCGGCCGGTGTCGACCGAAGGCTGCCCGACCAACGCCTCCAAGCCTGCCCGAGCCACCGTGAGGAGCTGCTCGTAATCGTCGCGCAGCTCCAACAGCCGGGCGAGATAGGCGTCTGGCCCCAGGATCGCGGCACCGCCGTGGTAGTCGAGCGCGAGCGCCACGAACCCCAGCTCATCGGCGATGCGATCCGCCCGCCCGCGGACATGGTCGTCCTGGCCCGGGCCCTCATGGCACACCAGCACCGCCCCATGCGGACCCGGCGACGAAGGAACCGCCAGATGGCCGACCGCCGCGAGGTCTCCTGCTTGGTACTCGAACTTGCTCGAAGGCATCACGGACTCCTGTCGTCGCCTGTACGTGCGGGAGCGATGTTACGGCATGACCGTAACGCCGCTGCGTGCATCCGTCTCAGATCGCCGCTGCCGAGGCGCCCGCCTTGTCGGCACGCCTGGTGACTGCCAGCGTGACGACAGCCGCCACGCTGCCCAACAGCAAGACCCACTTCGCCCAGAAGGCCGCCTGCAAGACTCCGATCAGCCACCCGCTCGGATCGACCGCAGCGTCGCTCACCGGCCCGTCGAGGTCGACGCCGCCCATGCCCAACTGCAGCATCGCGTTCTCGGTCTGATCCGAGACCACTGCTGCGACCAGCACCATCCGGCCCACCGCAGCCACTCGCTGACTCCTCGGTTTCGGGTCGTCGCCTCGGAGCACTGCCAGCAGCCCGCCCAAGAACATCCCGTAGCCCGGGACGATGAGAACGATGTCGGCCCACGACGCCCACCGCACCTGGTTGCCCTGCTCGTGGGCCAGCGTCGCGAACTCCTCCGACGACGTGGCGGCCTGGATGCTGTCCACGCCGCCCCACGCATTGCTCACGACCAGCCCGACAATGGCCAGCAGCAGGCCCGCCGCCGACACGACTGCGGGGCGCGACCACCGCTTCCTCATGAGCTATCTCCCGAATCGGATCCGTCAATCGAGCACGGCGATGGTACCACCGGCCACACCGCGGCAATCCAACGGTGATACTCGGAACGTCTGTGCCGGCTCAAGCTGACAGGCCTGGTCTCAGCGGAAGTCTCGGCTCGTCACCGAGGCAGGCACATCGAGAGCTTCGATTCTCTCGGCGATCACGTTCGCCACGTTCTCACTGCGCTCGAGACGGCCTGACACCATCAGCACGGGCATGTCGCGTGCAACCGAGCGATACCGCTGCCAGCATCCCCGCGACACCACCACATTCACCAGACCCGTCTCGTCCTCAAGATTCAGGAACGTCGTGCCGCCGGCCGTCATGGGACGCTGACGATGCGTCACCAAGCCGGCAACGCGAACCTTCCCGACAGAGCAGGTCAGCAGTTCAGCGGCGGTGCGAACCCCTGCCGCAGCCAGCTCGGTCCGCAAGAACTTCGTCGGATGCCCGAGGGGAGCTACCCCGGAGGCCCACAGGTCCGCGGCAGCGGTCTCGGTCGCCGACATGTCCCTCAGCAGCGGCGGCTCTGCACCGGTCACCACCCCCGAGAGCCTGTCCGAGCCTCCCTGATGCACAGCCCCAGCCGCCCACAGTGCCTCGCGCCGTGACAGCCCGAAGCAGTCGAATGCTCCCGCGGTGGCCAGCGCCTCCAGCGCCTGCAAGCCGGTGCCGGTCCGGCAGTACAGGTCCTCCATGCCGCGGTACGGGCCGCCGACAGCAGCCTGCTCGGCAATCCGCCCGGCAAGGTCGTCGCTGACCTCCCGCACCGATGACAGCCCGAGCCTCACTGCCACCCCGCCGGTGGAGTTCTCGCACGGCTCCAGTGTGGCGGCCTCGGCGGATGCATTGACACACGGCGTGCGAACCACCACGTCATGGCGGCGAGCGTCCTGGCACAGCGAATGCGGGGAATAGAACCCCATGGGCTGCGCTTTCAGCAACGCCGCGCAGAACGCCGCCGGGTAATGCAGCTTGATCCACGACGACGCATACACCAAGTAGGCGAACGACACCGAATGGCTCTCGGGAAAGCCGTAGTCGGCGAAGGCGACCATCTTGTCCCAGATCCGCTCGGCCACGTCGCCGACCAGCCCCCGGGAGGCCATGCCGCTGAACAGGCGCTCGCGCAGGCGGCCCATCCGCTCGCGGGACCGCTTGGAGCCCATGGCCTGGCGCAGCTCGTCGGCCTCGGCGGGCGTGAACCCGGCGACGTCGATGGCTATCTGCATGAGCTGCTCCTGGAACAGCGGGATGCCCAGCGTCTTTTTCAGCGAGTTCTCGAGCAGCGGGTGCAAGTAGGTGACCGGCTCTTCACCGTTGCGCCGCCGGATGTACGGGTGCACCGAACCGCCCTGGATGGGACCGGGGCGGATGAGCGCCACTTCCACCACCAAGTCGTAGAAGCGGCGGGGGCGCAGCCGCGGCAGGGTGGCCATCTGGGCGCGTGACTCCACCTGGAACACGCCGATGCTGTCGGCGCGGCAGAGCATCTCGTAGACCTCGTCTTCTTGGGGCAGCGTCCCGATGTCCACTTCGACGCCGTGTGCCTCGGCAATCAGGTCGACGGCGTAGTGCAGGGCCGACAGCATCCCCAGCCCCAGCAGGTCGAACTTCACCAGCCCGATCGCTGCGCAGTCGTCCTTGTCCCACTGCAGCACCGAGCGGTCGGCTTTGGCCGCCCATTCGATGGGGCAGACGTGCGTCACCGGCCGGTCGCAGATCACCATGCCGCCCGTGTGGATGCCGAGGTGGCGCGGCGCCCCCTCGAGCGCAGCAGCCAGCTCTGCCACGTCGGCGGGAATGCCGGCCTCGTCGTGCTGTGACTGGCCGGGGCCCGACGGGCTGGAGCCGTTGCCTGTCGGCTCAGGCCCTGCATCGCGCCAGTCGCGTGCACGGGACCGGCCTGCCCGATGGGGCTGGGCCGCGGACCCGTTCGAGGCGCCGTTCGAGGTGGGCAGCGGGCTGTACCTGTCGAGCGACTTCGACCAGGCATCGGCTTGGCCGGGCTCCCAACCCAGGGCCCGGGCCATGTCACGCACCGACGAGCGCGCTCGGTAGGTGATGACGTTCGCTACCTGCGCTGTGTGGGTGCGGCCATAGCGCTCGTACACGTACTGGATGGCTTCCTCGCGGCGACCGCTCTCGATGTCGATGTCGATGTCGGGCGGCCCGTCGCGCTCGGGCGACAGGAAGCGCTCGAACAGCAGCCCCAGCGCGACCGAGTCGACATTGGTGATGCCGAGCGAGTAGCAGACCGCCGAGTTCGCGGCTGAGCCGCGGCCCTGGCAATAGATCTCGTTGTCGTGGCAGAACCGCACGATGTCGTACACCACCAAGAAGTAGCCGGCGAAGCCGAGCTGGTCGATGAGGTCGAGCTCGTGGCGGATCTGCGCCCAAGCGCCCGGCACCCGCTCGGCTTCTGGAGGGCCGTACCGGTCCAGCGCACCGCGGGTGATGAGATGCCGCAGGTACGACATCTCGTCATGACCGTCGGGACAGGGGTACGGCGGCAGGTTGGGAGCGACCAGCGACAGATCGAATGCGCAGTCGCGGCCGAGCTGCGCAGCAGCACCCACTACGCTCGGCCAGCGGGCGAACCGGCGGGCCTGCTCGGCGCCTGATCGCAGGTGTGCAGTGGCTGCTGGCGGCAGCCAGCCGTCCAGCTCTCCGAGGCTGCGCTGGGCGCGCACCGCGGCCACAGCAGTGGCCAGCCGCCGACCGGCGGGGGTGGCGTAGTGGACACCGTTGGTGCAGATCGGCTCGACGCCGGCCCGCACCGCCAGCGCGGCCAGTGCGTCGTTGCGCTCGCTGTCGAGCGGGTCGCCGTGATCCCACAGCTCGACGAAGACGTTGTGACGGCCGGCGGCTTCGACGAGGCGGCCGAGCTGGGCGGCTGCGGCGCGCGGCCCGCCGTCGTGCCTCCCTGACATGAGCGCTGCGGGGACAGCACCCTTGCGGTGCCCGGTGAGGATCGCCCATTCGTCGCGATACGCCGCTGCTGCTGCGAGGAATTCGCCGGTGCTCAAGCGCGGGGCGTGCTTGCGACCCGCCATCTGCGCTGCCGAGATCAGCTCGCCCAGCGAGGCGTATCCCGTCGGCGAGCGAGCCAGCACCACGACATGGGACCCCGCAGGATCAGCGCACCCGGTGCGCTCCGGCCGCATCCGCCCGCGCTGGAGAGGCGCTGAGCTGCCAACGCCATGAGCGTCGAGCGTCAGCTCAGTGCCGAACACCGTCGGCAGCCCGGCCGCGGCAGCAGCCTCCGCGAAGCGCACCACCCCGTAGAACCCGTTGTGATCGGTCAGCGCCAGCGCTTCGATCCCCAGCCGCACCGCTTCGTCCACCAGCTCGGCCGGGCTCGACGCCCCGTCCAGGAAGCTGAAGTTGGAATGGGTGTGCAGCTCCGCATACGGCACCATGGGGACTGCCGGCCGCGGTCGGGCGACAGGCTCGACCTGCCCGTTGCCCGCGGCGAGGTCCTTGCCGTAACCGTGTTCAATGCGCCGGCCCCCACCGTGTCGGCCGGGAAGTGGCGGCCGGCTGGGTCCGATGGACCGGCCCTGAGGGGGCCGGTCAGAGAGTCGGCGCTCCAACTCTCGCCAGGAGATCCCCGGATTCGTGAAACCCACGACCTCACAGTAGCAAGCAATTCGTATCGGAACGAAAGTTCATTCCGCGCTGGCCGTCCCGTCATCACGGGCACAGTCAGCTTGGGGTGGTCGATTCGAAGCCGTTCCCCAAGCAAAGCCTGCGGCAATCTGAGCCGCCTCGGCGGCGATTCAATCGGTCGTGAGGCTCAGGCGTCGGCTTGGCGGGCGGCGTTCAGCACCAGCCCGCTGACGAGCAGCGTGCCGATGAACAGACCCTGCGTCATCACATGGTCGCGGGCGCCGAACAGGATCGCTCCCGCGGTGAGCAGCGCGAAGAACAGCACGCTGAGGCCGATGCATCCGACGCCGAACTCGTAGCGGTGCGGTTTGTCGGTGGCGAACGCGGTCAACGACACCAAGAACAGCAGACCGAGTCCCACTTCGATGATTCCCACGATGATCGCCAGCGGCCATGCCAGCGAGGTGGAAAGCCCCAGCGCCGGCAGCAACGCTCCCTCCAAGGCCATCTTGAAGTTCACGCCGTAGAAGGTGTCGGCGTTGAGGAACTTGTCGAAACCGTTCAAGATCCAGAACAGGCACCAGTACAGACTCAGCACGACGCCGATCGTCTTGGGCCTGCTGAACTTGGCGATCACGCCGACGAGGCCGGGCGCAGTACTCGATGCAGCGTCGTAGGGCATGAACTCTCCTTGGCTGTGCCAGATGTTCGTCACCAGCGGCGGGATCAACGGGTCAAGTTAGTGGCGGGCAGCCGCCGAAGCGGGGATGGTCATGATGTGTTCGCCTCGACTGTGGTGCTCGTCGTCGGGGGTGACGGGTGGGCTGCACGCCCTATCTTTGGCGCCCGACGAGGGAGAGCTTCATGCCAACGTGCCATACCCCGACAGGGGCAATACCGCGGCGGTGGTTCGGCTCGCGGTCGCTGCGACCCTCCGCAGCGACGGTGGTCGCGTTCGCCGTTCTTGTCGTCGGCGCCACGGCTGCATCGGCCCTGTCGGCGCCGACAGTGCAGCCGCAGCCGCGAGCGGCTGTGGGGTCCGTGCCCGGTGAGGTCGTTGTGCGCTGGAATCCCGTGGAAGATGCGAAGTACTACCGCATCGGCTGGCTCTCCAAAGCTGACTATGAGGCGGCTGAGACGGCTGACGGCGACTGGATGGACGCGTTTGTCTCGGTGAGCGTGGCCAACAGCGGCCAGACTTCGCACACCGTGGCGGGCTTGGCGCCCGGCGCGTCGTACTGGTTCGTGGTGGGCAGCAGCGACGAGCGCTACGGCGAGCCGCAGTGGTCACCGTGGTCGGACCTGCTCAAGCTCCCCGGCGGCCCGGCGGCGTGCGCTGAGGACCGCGACGCGCTGGCATCGCTCCATGCAGCCACCGGCGGTCCCGACTGGCGCAACAGCACCAATTGGCTCAACCCGGCTGCCCCGATCGACGAGTGGTTCGGCGTATCGACCGACAGCGACGGGTGCGTGCTCGTCCTGTACCTCGACAGCAACGACCTGACCGGCGAGATCCCAGCCGAACTGGCTGATCTGTCGAGGCTGCGGTCCCTGCATCTCGGCAACAACGACCTGGCTGGCGAGATTCCTCCCGAACTGGCCGACTTGGACGATCTTCGTGTGCTGTCGCTGGTGGAGAACGACCTGAGCGGCCCGATTCCAACCGAACTCGGCGGCATGGACAAGCTCAGCGTGCTCGACCTCGACGGCAACGAACTCACCGGCCTGATCCCGACTGAGCTGACCGACTTGGCCGAACTGCGTGTGCTGTCGCTCAACCGCAACATGCTCAGCGGCACCATCCCGCCCGAGCTGGGTGCCATGACGCAGCTCACCAACCTGGAGCTGTGGCGAAACGAACTCACTGGATCGATCCCCATCGAGCTGACCGGCTTGGTCAACCTCCGCACGCTCGACGTCGACGAGAACCAGCTCACCGGCGCCATCCCGCCCGAACTCGGCAACCTCACCGGCCTGAAGTTCCTGTGGCTGCGCCAGAACCAGTTCACCGGCGAGATACCGCTGGAGCTGACCAACCTGAACGACCTAGTCGTCCTGGGACTCGACGGCAATCGCCTCACTGGCAGGATACCGCTGGGGTTCGGCAGCTTCGCCAAGCTGGAGTACCTGTACCTGTATGACAACGACCTCACCGGCGCCATCCCGCCCGAACTCGGCAATCTGACCGAGCTCAAGCGGCTGCACCTCCAAGGCAACCGCCTCACGGGTGCCATCCCGCCTGAACTCGGCAAGCTGTCCAACTTGGAGAATCTGTATCTCGACCGGAACCGCCTGACCGGAGAGATTCCGAAGGAACTCGACCGTCTCGAGAGCCTCGAACGGCTGATTCTGGATCAGAACATGCTCACTGGTGCCCTGCCGGTCGAACTCGCACACCTTCCAGAGCTGCGCTACCTCAGCGTGAACCGCAACATGCTCAGCGGCGCGATCCCGCCCGAACTCGGCAAGCTGACCAATCTGGAGCAACTGCGGCTCGACAACAACCAGTTCAGCGGACCGATCCCGCCTGAACTCGGCGACTTGGCCAAGCTGGAGCAACTCCACCTCGACAACAACCGACTCAGCGGACCGATCCCCGCCGATCTAGCGTTCCTGCCCGAACTCGCACTCCTGTACCTCACCGGAAACGACTTCAGCGGTTGCATACCGGCCGAACTGCTCGACATCGCCGACAACGACCTGGACGAACTCGAATTGGAGGCATGCGAGCAGAACCGGGGCCTGTGAGCGTCAGCCGCGAGAGCGACCATCCCTCTCAGCGACCCTGGTGCTGTCCGACCCACCGCTGACGGCTCCGTCGCATCGACCCTGCAAGCAGCCGACCGCGCCGCCCGTCACGCGTACTGGCACCACAGCGATCCTGACTTCAGCCAGTTGGGCCGTCCAAGACAGGTTCGACGTCATGCCCCCACTTGAGTCCGGCCAATTCCGACATTTGCCGCATCCAAGTGAGTTTCTTCTCTGTGGTGCCGTTTACCCAGAGATGCCAATCCGGAAACTCCGCGACCGGCCGATACCCGCGCTTGAGCACATCATCCTGCAGCCGAGCGTCGCCGCTCCCCACCGCCCTGCGCCGCTCGGTGTCCGGTCGCCCGGAAGCAGCCCAAGCCTCCAAAAATCCCGGAGTGTGCCGCTCAAGCGCCGACGCCAAGAGCGTCAGCGTCTCACGGCCACTCGCCGCATCATGTGATCGGCCTCGGATGCGAAAGCCCCGCAGGTTGCCGGCCTCAGGTGGCGACTTCTGGCCGGAATTGCCCTGAGTCGGTGTGCCTGGTCGCCAGTCCATTAGCTGTCCGCGCAAGAAGTCCTCGGTGTCCTGCGTGCCGGGACGAGCGCCAAGGTTCTCCTCCACCCTCTCGATCAGCAGATCACACAGCATGTCGTCGGGCTCCCGCAGCAACTCTGCCCAAGCGGACTCCAGGCCACTATTTCCGATCTCGCGGCTCTTGTTCTGCTGTAGGCGCGCCCTGGCTGCATCATCACTTCTGCCCGACAACACCTCCTCCCGTCCGATGAACTCACGAAGGTCTTGGGCCGCTCGGCTGAGATCATCCAACTCGGTCAGCGTGAGATGAGCGAACCGGCGCTCGGCTGGCTCGCCCGCTGCCATGCTCAGGTACAAATGCCATGTATCGCCATCAGTGAGCACCAGAAGCGGCACGCCCTTGTTGTTCGCATAGCCGAAGAGCTGGTCCTCGGCCTTGACACTGAGGTTGCGTTGCCTCTTCGCCTCGACGAAGACCAGTGGGGCGCCGTTGGGGCCGAGGAGCGCCTCATCGACGCGCTTCGTGTCCACCGGGTATTCCGTCAGGCGCTGACTCGTATCCGCAGGATCCCAGCCCAATGCGTGCAGAATCGGAGTGATCACCGCTGAGCGCACTTGCGCCTCGTTGGTGAGCGCCCCAGAGGCGAGCGTGTCCCGTGCCTTCGCGAGCGCTTCTTCCAGCCCGCTTGAACTCATCGCTCAAGCCTATTCAACACCCCGCGGGACATCGGCCGTTGTGTTCGGCGGCGCCCGGCGTTATGGCGAGCGGCGTTCGACTTCGGTCTTGAGCTGCTGGTTGAAGAACTCGTAACTGGTGACAAGTTGTTCGGCGAGGATCGCTGCGGGGAAGTTCGGGTCGTCGCCGGTGAGGGTGTCGGTCTGGATGAACAGGGTTCGCTCGCCGTCGGTGCGGTCGATGACGAACCGATGGTCGTCGACGATGCCCGGTGCGAACAGGATCGGGTCGGACCAGCCGAACGAGCGGCCTTCCTCCCAGTCGATGACGTGGGGGAATTCGAGCGGGGCGCCTTCGACAAGGTAGGTCGCGACTGCCTCGCCGCCGTCGGACAGGTCACCGGTGAGTCCTTGGAAGGTGAAGCTCCAGTCGGGCATCGTCTCGAAGTCGGTGAGCACTGCCCATACCTGCTCGGGCGTGGCCTCGATGACGACCTCGGTGTACGCCAGCAGCGACCCGTCGTCCAGCGTTCGCACCTCAGCCGTCGACCGCTGCGGGTCCAGCGTCTCGACCATGTCGCCGCCGCCCACGACCCGGCGTTCGACTTCGGCTTTGAGCTGCTGGTTGAACCAGGCGTAAGCCTGCACGAGCTGGTCAGCCAGCACGACGGCGGGAACGTCGGGGTCGTCGCCGGTGAGAGTGTCGTACTGGACGAACAGCGTGTTGACGCCGTCGGTGCGGTCGACGATGTAGCGGTGGTCGTCGACGATGCCCGGGGCGAATATGAGCGGGTCCGACCAGCCGAACGAGCGGCCCTCTTCCCAGCTCAGCACATGCGGGAACGGGAACGCCTGGCCTTCGACGAGGAACGTGGCGACGGCCTCGCCGCCGTCGGACAGGTCGCCGGCGAGCCCTTGGAAGGTGTCGCTCCATTCGGGCATGGTCTCGAAGTCGGTGAGCACAGCCCATACCTGCTCGGGCGTGGCCGCGATGACGATCTCGGAGTACACCTGCAGCGACCCGTCGTCGAGCGTGCGCACCTCCGCCAACGCCCCGATCGGATCCAGCATCTCGGCCATGTCGCCACCGTCGGAGCCCTCATCAGCCATATCGCCGGACTCGTCCATATCGTCGGACTCGTCGGTCTCCGTGCTCGAGGCGCTCTGCGACCCGTCCATGCCGTCGCCGGGCATGTCCTCCGAGTCATCCATGCCGCTGTCGTCGACCGCCGTGGTCGTGGGCGACGGCTCAGAGGGCTGGACAGTCTCGGCAGCCGCAGCAGTGATCGGGGATGGCGATGCGCCTGACTCGTCATCACTGTCATCACCTCCGCACGACGCGGTGAGCAACAGCAGCAAGGCACCAGCGGACGCAGCGAGCAGACGCGCACGGCGACCGCGCAAGGAATAGATCATGTCGGTCGACCTCATACTGTGCAGTTGGCACCGACCAGTGCCACGGGCTGACAGCCTACGAACCGACACACGAGACCGTGCCTATGACTGTCCCGATCTATTGTGTATGGCGACGCTGTGTTCCACGTCCCAGTTCTACAAATGAGACGTGCCGAATTCGTCGGCACGTGATCGGCAGCGACGGCTATACGTCAATCGTGCGGTAGTCGGCGCCGATGCCGGCCATTGCTGCCCGGATTCTTGGTCCGTCGTCGCCGGACCACACGCACAAGGGTGCTTTGACAGACCCGGTCATTGTCTGTCGGTGTTGTCGGGGTAGGCGTAGACGATGTTGTCGATGCTGGTTGGGGCGTTGGCTTGGCCGCCGATGTTGCGGATGATGACGATGCGGTTTGATCCGCAGTCGCCGTAGGCGTCGCAGGTGATGGGGCCGGTGAGTCCTTGGTAGTTCTCGATGTTGTTGAGGTGTTCGCGGATGGCTGCGCGGTCGATCATGAGGGTGTCGTGGTCGATCCGCGATGCTGCGGTGATGGCTTCGAGCAGCAGGGTGGTGGCGTCGTAGGCGTGGGCCCAGAACGGCGAGCCGGGCTGTTGGCCGTGGAGTTCGGCGTAGTCGGCTGCGACGTCGGCGGCGGTCTTGGCGGTGCTCTGGTTGATGTTGTCGGCGAAGCGCCGGTCCGGGCCGGTGAAGTGCATGCCTGCCGAGGCCGGCAGCGACAGGAAGTTGAGGTTGAGCAGGCTGTCGGCGCCGACGAGCAGTGTGTTCTCGAGGCCGGGCACTGCGGGTGCTTGGTTGGCCACGAAGTCGCCTGCGGGCTGGAAGATGGGCAGGAACAGCGCTTGGGGGCTGCCCGCGGCGATCTCGGTGAGCACCGGCACCATGTCGCTGTGTTGTTTGTTGATGGCCGACAGGCGGGTGACGGTGCCGCCCTCTGCCTCGAACGCCGCAGCGAACGCTGATGCCAGACCTTGGGTGAACGGGTCGCCGTCGTGGATCGCCGCGGCGGTGCTCAGGCCCAGCTCGTCGTGCAAGAACTGGGCCATCGCCGCTGCTTGGAACACGTCGTTGGCGGCTGTGCGGTAGAAGCCCGGGGTGCGGTTGGGACCCGGGTTGCCCGCCAAGTCCGACGTGAGCGCAGGAGACGTGGCGCCTGCGGAGATCATCACCATTCCCGCTGCGGTCACCAACGGCACAGCAGCGATCGCAGCGCTCGAGCACGACGTGCCGATCACTCCGACGACGTCGGCATCGGCGACGATGGCCTGGGCGGCGGCCTGCCCGCCGTCGCTGGAGCACAGGTCGTCCAGGCTCGCGCCCAGGTCCACGTCGAAGCCGCGGATCGGCCCGTAATCGGCCACAGCCATAGCGGTCGCCCGGTCGATCGCGAGACCCACGATCGAATAATCACCGGTGAGAGCCTCCAGCGACCGAATCTGAACAGCCTCGCCCGCAGCGACCTCCACGACCCCCAACGAGCCGCCGCCGACCGCGCTGCCGCCCGCCCCGACCCCGGCCTCGCGGCCGGACTCGCCGGCGCACGACACCGCGAGAACCACCGCGAGCACCGC
>NZ_JAPYOK010000117.1:0-30564 GCF_028283155.1 Candidatus Poriferisodalis multihospitum
GAGCACGACATCGTGGGGGACCTCTCGTTCCAGATCGAGGCGCAGCCGCACGGAGCGGGTGGTCGACAGCACGCCGTCCACCGACGCGAGGTCGACAGCGGCCGTGTCGTAGCGGGCGGGCACATGGGGGTTCAGCTCAGGTGTCGGCATGCCGCCAGTATTGCCGCCTCACTCAATAGTTTCTCCGAGCGTGATGAGACCCCCGCCGGCCGGCCCGTTACCGAGCCGATTGGCCGAGCCGTGGCCCGAGCGGCTGGTGAGCGTCATCCGAAGGCCGACGTTGGGCGCGAGCGGGATGCCGTTGGTCTTGGCTGCAATCGCCATGCTCGCCGTGGGTTGCCTGCTGGGCGGCGTGACGCTGGAAGAGACGCAAGAGCCTGCCGGCACGGCGGAAGCGGAGGCTGGCGCGGCTGCCGAGACGGCGGCACCCTCGGTACCCACCACTGCCCAGCCGCCTGCGACGACCGTCCGCGACTGTTCGCCGCGGGCCGCCGCCGACGACCTGGCAATCGACCCCACCGGAGCTGTGCTCGCGAGCGTCCAGATATCGCGTGCGCTCTACGACTGCGTCGACGAGATCGGCTTGGCATTCGCCGACGATTCCGAGGCGATCCTCACGCTGGCCGCACGCGGGATTGACGGACCGCTGCTGCTTATCGAGTCGTGGTCGGCTGCTGAGCCGATGACAGAAGTACGGCGTCTCGCGCCGGTGAGGATCGTGGCGGCGGGCTTCAACGAGCAACGCCTCTCCCAGCAGCTCGCTGGCTTCGACATCGAGTGGGTTCCGGTCAATCCGGCCGCAACGCTGCCGCATCGAGATGCTCCCCCCGAGCGGTTATGGATCGTCGGCAATGCCGAGCAAGCAGCGGTGTTCGGGGCCCTCGGGAGCCAGATCGACGCAGCAGCGTTGACCGTGGCCGTGGGTGACGACTTGCGGGCCCTGCCTGGGGCCGATCGAGCGATGCTGCGCGACGCTGCGCAGGTGGAGCTGCAGGCCGACCTTGGCCCCGACGCAGCGTGGCAGATGGAGGTTGTCCGTCGCGGCGACGAAGTGCCCGGCGGCGGCCTGCTCATGTTCGAGCCCCGCCGCGCCCGCCGCATCGTGGCCATGTACGGCCACCCGGCGACATCGCAGCTCGGGGTGCTGGGAGAGCAGGACCCAACTGAGGGCGTGGCGCGCCTGGCGTCCATCGCGGAGGGCTACGACGCTGACGGATCAGATGTGGTGCTCGCCTTCGAGATCATCGCCACTGTTGCCTCTGCCCGAGCCGGCCGCGACGGCGACTACTCCAACGAGACCGCTCTCGACGACATCAGACCCTGGGTTGAGGCGGCGGCTGCCAACGACATGTACGTGGTGCTCGACCTGCAGTCCGGCCGAACCGATTTCCTGACGCAGGCCAAGCACTATGAGGAGTTCCTGCGGCTCCCGCACGTCGGGCTGGCGCTCGACCCCGAGTGGCGGTTGCGGCCCGGCGAGGTGCATCTGCAGCAGATCGGCTCGGTCGACGCGGCCGAGATCAACCAGGTCGTCCGGTGGCTGGCCGGCCTCGTCCGTACCGAGGCCCTGCCTCAGAAGCTGTTGATCCTGCACCAATTCCGCTTCTCGATGATCACCAACCGCGAGCTCATCGAGACGCCAGGGGAACTCGCAGTGATGATCCACATGGACGGGCAGGGACCGATCAACACCAAATACAGCACGTGGAATGCGTTGACCGGCGAGCCCGACGCCCATCGCTTCTACTGGGGCTGGAAGAACTTCTACGACGAGGACTTCCCCACACCCACCGCGGAACAGGTACTCGCTCAGACACCGTCGCCGTTGTTCGTCTCGTACCAGTAGCCGCCTAACCTCCGCGACATGGCACGGCTGCCGTACCTGAGTTCGCGCCTGCAGGGCTACCAGTCGACGATCTTCGCCGAGATGTCGGCACTGGCGGTGCGGACCGGCGCCATCAATCTGGGCCAGGGCTTCCCCGACACCGACGGGCCGACCGAGGTGCTGGAGGCGGCGGTCGCCGCGATCCGCAGCGGCACCGCGAACCAGTACCCACCGGGCATCGGCATCGCTGAGCTGCGTCATGCGGTGGCCCGGCACCAGAAGCGCTTCTGGGGCATGGATGTCGACCCCGACAGCGAGGTGCTCATCACGGCTGGTGCGAGCGAGGCATTGGCCGCGAGCATCCTGGCGCTGACTGAGGTGGGCGACGATGTGCTCACGTTCGAGCCCTGGTACGACCTGTACGGCGCTGTGATTTCCATGGCGGGCGCCGTGCGGAAGGTGGTCACCCTTCGGCCGCCGGACTACGGGTTCGATCCTGACGAGTTGGCGGCAGCCGTGACGCCGCGCACCCGAATGCTGGTGCTCAACAGCCCGCACAATCCGACCGGCAAGGTGTTCAGCCGGGCAGAGCTGGAGGCCATTGCGGAAGTGGCCGTCGAGCGAGAACTCCTCGTGGTCACCGACGAGGTGTACGAGCACCTGGTATTCGAGGGCGAGCACATTCCCATCGCGACGCTTCCTGGCATGGCCGACCGCACGGTCACGATCTCGAGTGGCGGCAAGACCTTCGCCGTGACCGGGTGGAAGATCGGCTGGGTCTGCGCCCGCCCGGAGCTGGTAGCGGCAGTGCGCACGGCCAAGCAGTGGCTGACCTACGTCAGCGGCGGGCCATTTCAACATGCAATTGCCGCCGGGCTGGATCTCGGTGATGACTACTTCACAGCCCAAGCCGAGGATCTGCGCGCCAAGCGAGACCGGCTGTCCGAGGGCCTGCGCTCGACCGGCCTCGAGGTCTTCGAGCCGCCTGGCACCTATTTCATCACTGCCGACATCCGCTCGATCGGCCACGACGACGGCATCGAGTTCTGCTGGGGCCTGCCCGAGCGGATCGGCGTCGCGGCGGTGCCCAACGTGGTCATGTACGACAACGTCCACGAGGGCCGCCACCTCGTCCGCTTCGCCTTCTGCAAGCAGCACGACGTGCTCGACGCAGCCATCGAACGTCTCCGCTCGCTCTAGCCCGCAAGCTGGTTGATTGCTCGGGCTAGGGCAGCGACCCGTGCTGCGCCGGGTGTTGCCCGGACGCTGGGTTCAGGAGCTGGCTCGCAGGGGAGCGATGACGCCTTCGGCGAATTCGTTGAGCATCGCCAGTTCTTCGTCCTGTTCGAAGTAGCCCACGTGGTGCCACAGGAAGAACTCGGTGACGCCGAACTCGGAGTGCAGCGAGGCCACGTGGTCGAGTTCTTCTTCCCGGCTGCCTCGCCACACGCGTCCCATCGGCACCACGTAGGGCGGCGCGTTGTAGGCCCAGTTGAACAGCTCCTCGAAGCCGTCATAGAGGTCCGCGGCCTCGGCAGGCGTGCGGCCCATCGTGAGGTGACCGCCGATCGCGAGCGCATCGGCTGCCGTGGTGTCGCGCCCCGAGTCGTGGGCTTCTTCCAGATAGATGTCCAGCGCCGTGCCGATGAAGCTCTGCCGCTCGGGGGCTACGAAGCTGACCATCTTGCCGCCCTCGCGGGCCCAGAACTTGGACGTCTCCATGCTGTAGCTGAACGGCGCGTACACCGGCGGGTGCGGCTGCTGCAGCGGCCGGGGCACGATGCCGATCTCGCGCAGCGTCTTGTTCTCGTCGACAGCGGTCGGGTCGAAGTCGTCGGTGGGCGGGAAGTGCCACTCCATCTCGGGTGGGGCCTGCCAGAACTCGCCTCGGATCGACACCTTGTCCTGGGTCCACAGCGACTTCACCAGGTGCCAGTTCTCGTAGAGGGCCCGGCGGCTTCGCTGGTCGGTTTCCGACTTGTCGGATTCGGTGGAGGTGATGCCGAGGTGCTGGCCGAACGTGCCGGTCCAGCGCGGCGTGTTGCCGCGAGTGAAGCCCACGAAGGTGCGCCCGCCGGTGAAGTGGTCGAGCATGGCGATGTTCTCGGCGAGCTGGATCGGGTTGACGGCGGTGAGGTTCATGCCGAGCTGGCCCACCCGCATCCGCTCGGTGTGCTGGGCCACGAAGTAATCCCAGAACAGCGGGTTGGTGGTGGTCTCGATGCCTTCCACCTGCATGTGCTGCTCGGTCATGGCGAAGCCGTCGTAGCCGACCGACTCGGCGAACTGCATCTGGGTCCGGATGTGATCCATGAGGGTCTGCCAGCGTTCGGGCATCGACCCGGCCAGACCGATCTGCTCGCCGCGACGGCGCATGTACGGCACCACGAGGATCGTGAAGCGGAAGTCGGTCATGGGGACTCGGGGTCCTTTCGGTTCACCGCTCCTTGTCGCAGCGGCCGCACAGACTGCAACACTAGGAAACCGGCCGGCGCCCGAACCGGCCAACCCAGCGTCACCCGAATGGGGGAGGAACCGTCAGATGCCCAAGTTCGAGCCCACCGCCGGGCGGGGTCTGCATCCCATCGAGAATGCCCCGATCCCGGAGATCCGAGCGCTCCAGCTGGAGCGGCTGAAGTGGAGCTTGGCGCACGCCTACGCACATGTGCCCGCGTACCAGCAGCTGTTCGACGAGGCGGGCGTTCACCCGTCCGATCTGCACACCCTCAACGACTTGGCGCGTTTCCCGTTCACGTCCAAGACCGAGCTGCGCGAGAACTACCCGTTCGGCATGTTCGCCGTGCCGCGAGAGCAGGTGCTGCGGGTGCATGCGTCCTCGGGCACCACGGGAAAGCCGACTGTGGTCGGCTACACGCAGTCCGACCTGGACATGTGGGCGCACGTGTTCGGGCGCTCGCTGATGGCGGCGGGTGTGCGACCGGGCGATGTGGTGCATGTGTCGTATGGCTACGGGCTGTTCACCGGCGGGTTGGGGGCGCATTACGGAGCCGAGCAGTACGGGTGCACCGTGGTGCCGGCCTCGGTCGGGCAGACAGCCCGGCAGGTGCAGCTGCTGGTGGACTTCGACGCCGACGTTCTGTGCGCCACGCCGTCGTACGCGCTGGTCGTCGCCGACGAGTTCCGCAACCAGGGCATCGACCCGGCGTCGACGTCGCTGCGGGTAGGGATATTCGGGGCGGAACCGTGGTCGGAGGCGATGCGGGCCGAGCTCGAGGAGGCCTTCGGCATCGACGCCGTCGACATCTACGGCCTCTCCGAGGTGATCGGCGGAGGTGTCGCCAACGAGTGCGTGGAGACCAAGGACGGGCCGACCATCTGGGAGGACCACTTCTATCCCGAGATCATCGACCCTGACTCGGGCGAAGTGCTGCCCGAAGGCGAGACGGGCGAGCTGGTGTTCACATCGCTGACCAAGGTGGCGATGCCGGTCATCCGGTACCGCACCCGCGACATCTGCTCGCTGCAGCCCGGCACGGCTCGTTCGATGCGTCGCATGGGACGGGTCGCGGCACGCAGCGACGACATGCTCATCATCCGTGGCGTCAACGTGTTCCCGAGCCAGTTCGAGGAGCTGGTGTCAGCCGAGCCTCGGCTGACCGGGCACTTCTTTCTCGAAGTGCATTCTCAAGGCCGGATGGAAGGCATCACTGCGGTGCTCGAGCCCAAGCTCGATGCCGGCGAACACGAGGCGATTGCTGCGGACTTTGCCGGCACGGTGCGCCAGCGCATCGGCATCTCGGTCGACGTCCGCACCGTCGAACCCGAAGGAATCCCGCGCTCAGAAGGCAAGGCGCAGCGCGTCCGCGACCTCCGCGGCTGAGCGTCACGGACGCGCGCTGTGGTGTGTGTCAGCCCCAGAGAGGTTCGGTGTCTTCGTTGAGAATTCTCAAGTGCTCGGTGTAGACAAATACGCGATCTCGTGCCCGCCCCGTTACCTCACGTGCCACACCGAGTCCACACAGCCGATTGAGTGCTGTAGCCACGGTGGGCCGTGTGAGACCGGTTTGGTTCGCGGCTCGGTTGATGTTGGTGGCCGGACGCTCGCTCAGTGCGCGCAACACGCGCAGTGTGCTGCCGGTCGTGTGAGGTGCCTGTTGCACTCGTGCGAGATCGCGTGCAGTGAGGTCAGCGATCCTTCGTGCCGTTTCAACCGCCGAGTCGGCGGCAACGGTCACGGCCTCGAAGAAGAAAAGAAGCCATGCCTCCCAGTCACCCCGTGCTCGGACGGCGTCGAGCAACTCGTAATACTGCGAGCGCTGCTGCTTGAGGTAGAGGCTGAGGTACAGGGCGGGGGTAGCGATGGCTCCTCGATCCAGCAAGACGAGCAAGATGAGCATCCTGCCGACACGCCCATTGCCGTCCAAGAAGGGATGGATGGTTTCGAATTGGACGTGTGCCAGCCCGGCCCGCACAAGCGGAGGCAGCCCGTCGGAGGCGTGGAGGAACTTCTCAAGCTCGGAGATTGCTTCGGCCGCTTGCTCGTGCGGCGGCGGCACGTAATGGGCTACGCCGGGTCGCCTGCCGCCGATCCAGTTCTGTGACTTGCGGAACTCACCGGGCAACTTGTCTGCACTCCGCGTGCCCGTGAGCAGGATGTCGTGCACTGCTCGCAATAGGCGGTTGCACAGCGGCAAGCCGTCTGGGCTTGTCATCTGCTCGCGGGCGTGATCGAAGGCATGCGCGTAGTTGGAAACCTCGATCACGTCGTCGAATGGAACGCCGGCCGCTGCGTCGATTTCGTAACGCATCAAATCCGACAGCGTTGACTGGGTGCCCTCGATCTGCGAGCTGAGTACTGCTTCCTTGCGAATGTAGGAGTACAGCAGCAGTCCTTCGTTCGGCAGCAGCGGGGCTGCGCCGTCGAGACGGCCTAGCGCGCCGGCGGCAGTGTTCAGCGCGTTGATCAGGTTCAAGTCGAAGTTCAGGGGCGGGTCGGGCGGCAGTGTGCGCGGCACGAACGCCTGCACTTCTTCGTCGTCGTAGAGCGTGGTTACGTAGTGCCCCGTCGTGCGCTCCATGGCGACGTCCCTTCGTAGATGCCTGCACGAGCATAGGCGACGTGAAAATTGTGACAGTTCATTTTCGTAGCGCTGATTCTTATGAACGAAATCTCCCTTCGCTCGAGTTGTAGGAAAAAATACTCAAGAATTTTTGTTTTCATCTCCAGTGCGAAACTTCTCTGTGTAGCCACTGGTCTGTCATGCCAGAGAGGAGCGTCACGGCATCGCTCGTCGCAACGCGAGGACAGCGGATCCGGCTACGGTGCGGCTGCGCGATCTGGCTGAGCGAGATTGCGGCTCGGCGCGACACGTCGAAGGAGACAGTCATGAGTTTCGTGGAGATGCGGCGCTACCGCTTGAAGGTCGGCGCACCGGAGCACTGGGTCAAGGTGTACTTCGAGAAGGGCTACGAGGCGCAGCGCAAGTACCTCGGCGAGCCCGTCGGCTACTACACCACCGAATTCGGCGGCATCAACGAGATCATCCACATGTGGCGCTACGACACGCTCGACGAGCGGGCCCAAAAGCGCAAGGCGCTCTTCGAGGATCCGGATTGGCTGGAGTTCGTGAAGGAGATCGCTCCGCTGGTCGAGACGCAGGAGAATGCGATCCTGCGCGACATCTTCGAGTCCTGAGCACGCAGTCATGCCGAACTCGATGATGGATACGTGGGCGTCCGGGGGAGAGACGCTGGGCACCTGGCTGTCGATGGCTTCCAGCCATTCGGCCGAGATCGCCGGACGTGCGGGCTTCGACTACGTCTGCGTGGACATGCAGCACGGCGTGGCCGACTACCAGGCTGCGGTCGAGATGATGCAGGCCGTCGAGATGGGCGGCGGCACTCCCATCGTGCGCGTGCCGTGGAACGAGCCCGGCATCATCGGGCGCGTCCTCGATGCGGGAGCCCGAGGGGTGGTTGTGCCCATGGTGAACTCGGTTGCCGAGGCTCAGGCCGCCGTGTCTGCTTGCAAGTACCCGCCGCTGGGCGCCCGCAGCTTCGGACCGGTGCTGGTGGCTGCCCGGGCTGCGGCGAGCGAGAACTACTTCGAAGTGGCGAACGACACCACGGCCTGCATTCCCATGATCGAGACCCGCCAGGCGGTCGAGGCGCTTGACGAGATCTTGGCGATCGACGGCGTCGACGCGATCTATGTCGGTCCGGCCGACCTGTCGATCAGCTACGGGTACGGACCGGGGTACACCGACGACAACGCTGACTACAAGGCGGCGCTGGAGCACATCGCCGAACGCTGCGCCGCCCATGGCGTGGTGGCGGGCATCCATTCGACAGCGGCGCTGTCGGCCGACCGGCGTGGCAAGGGCTACCGCATGCAAACCGTCGCCGGCGACGCCATGGCGCTCGGCCGGGGCATGGCCCGCGACCTGCGCACCGCCCGCGAATCGGGCGTAGCCGAGGCCACCACCGGCGCCGACTCCAAGATCTACTGACTGACCTCAGCGTCTGTGGTGCGAGCTGTCTCGACTGAGCGGCTCATCCGTCGGGTTGGTCGCTTGGATGTGCTGGCGCTCGCGACGGTCGACGAGACCCTGCGCAGCGCCCTGGCTCGATTGCGTTTTCGGGTTCCTCGGGCTGGTCGCGGTCGACCAAGCCCTTCGCTCGCTTGGCCGCCGAGCCGATTGCGGATGCAGTTGCGGCCGCGCCGCCCATCACGAGGCGTTGGGCCGTTGCCGTGCGGCCGACGACGGCGCTGCCTGCATCACTGGCCCATTCGGCGACCTGCGCGACGACCTTGTCCGCGTCGCGCTTGACGAACTCCTGCACTGCTTCGAACTGGACGTTCCTGGTCGCCGCATGCGCGAGCGCAGCTGCGCTGAGGCCGGCGAGAAGAGCCACGCCGGCAGGACCTCCGGCGACTCCCACGAGTGCGACGGCGCCCATGCTCGCACCCGAGGCGACAGCACCCTTGAAGACGCCGTCGGCAACCTCTGAGTAGCTGCCGTCGGTCCTGCTCTTGTGGAACGCCCGTGCCAGCGCAACCACCGAGACCGGCAGCAGCAGCGGATTCGCGCTGAGCGTCGCGGACAGTCCCATGCTGGCGGCCAGCGTCGCGAACGTCTCGGCGTCAGCCTTGTTCCAGGCGAAGATCGTCGAGACCACGCCGACGGTGCCGCCGAGCAGTTCCGCAGCGTCGTAGCTGACCAGGTCGGCAAACCAGCTCTTGGGGATGCCGAAGGAGGACTGCAGCGACTCGGCCACGGAGTCGAAGGTTTCCTTGTCCCAGTTGGCGAGCGGCAGGCCCATTGGCGTGGAGACATCCCGCAAGAGCCCGTGGACGGCGCCGAGCATCTCCTCGATCAGGGCGTCGTCGGCCGAGGCGTCTCGTGCTGCGTCCCAGGCGCCGCTGATGGTGTGGCCGCCGTCGAAGAGCCGATGGAGACCACCGCCGATGTGCGTCTCGAGGTACTCGGCGTCCATCGCCTTGTCGTAGATGGTGGCCGATCCGTCGACGACTGCCTGGGTGAGATCGTTGAAAGCGTCCGACAGGTCGCTGGCCAGCAGGCCCTGCGCAGCCCCGACCACCGACGCGGCCCACCTGCGGGCGGCTTCGGCCGTCTTCTCCGCGCCGGTGCCGACCGCCTGCTTGGTCGTCGACCCTGCGCTGCTCAGCGCCCCGGCGACGGTCTTTGCGGTGCTCGCGACGGCTTGTGCAGATGCGCGGCCTCCGGTGGCTGCGGCGTCTGAGATCTTCGAGGTCGCGGCGCCGGCAGAGTCGAGGAAGCGGTCGACGATGCCGGGCTCACCGTCAAGTGTGTCCACTGAGGCTGCGGACTCCCCTGATTCAGCCGGCTCTGACTTCGCCGCGGCGGTTGATGCAGCTGCGACGGCGAGAGCGTCGTCGACTTCAGAATGGACGCCGGGCAACGCGGTCGGCAGCGAGGCTGAATCGGGTGGCCTCTCTGGTTCTTGGCTCATGCGGCGCCAAGGTACATCGCGGCAATTCCAACGATGGCGGCCGCGCTGCATGCCTATAGCAGCTCGGTCGGTTCAGCGAGAGAGTGCCGCGGTGATGTCGGTTCGGCTGAAGTCGTTGCCGATGTGTAGGAGCGGTTGGCCGGTCTGTCGTGCGAGTGCGTAGGCGAACGTATCGCCGAAGTTGAGGGCAGCTTCGTGCCTTCCCTTGCCGAACCGGCGCCAGCACACCAGCGCGTCCCGCGCTTGGTCTTCGTCGACGGGTGCGATTCGGATGTCGATGCGGGCGAGCAGTTCTTCGAGGAGTTGGGTGCCGGCGGCGCCGGCGCGTGCTTCGACCACGATGCCCAATTCGACCCGCGTCGCGGCGGACATGACGCACGGCCCCTGCAGCAACTCGCGTTCGATCGCTTCGCTGCCGGGTTCTTCGAGCAGCACGGCGACGATGGCCGAAGTGTCCACGACCGTCACGTGGGCAGCCCGTATTCGTCGTATCCCACGATGTCGTCGGTGCGTCGTTCGTCGAGCACAGGCAATTGCCTGAATCGTTCGACGATGTCCTGGAGGCTTCGTTCCCGCTGGCGCAGCCGCTCGAGCACGAGCCGCGCCTCGAGTGAGGTGACGACTGCTTCCGTGATGGTTTCGCCAGTCAGTTCCGCGAGTTCTCGCGCAAGCTGATCGGCCTGCGCGCTCTTGATGCTCAGCACCATAGGTAGAACTATAGCTAGCTAGGTACCTAAGTACCTTCCGACTACATCGCCCACTCGAGGCCAAAAGGGGACTGCCTTGGCTGTTCTCTGCTTCCAAGGCAGGTGCCACAGCGTCGGCGTGAACCCGGCAGGACCCGACCGTCGATAGGTACGCTCCCCAGCGGGGCTGGACTTGGAGGGGAACGTGGACGTCGACTATCCGATCATCTCGGCTGATTCGCACATCGCGGAGGCTCGCAACACCTACGTCGACTACATCGACCCGAAGTGGCGGGATGTGGCACCGCGGGTGGAGTGGACCGAAGAGCGGGGCGATGTGTACGTCATCGACGGCATGAAGCGCACCATCGACATGGGCCTCATCGCTGCCGCAGGTCAGAAGCCCGAGGAGCTCAAGCGCAGCGCGGCGTACGAGGAACTGCCGGCCAGCAGCTACGACCCCGCCACGCGGACTGCCGACCAGGACCGCGACGGCGTTTCTGCCGAGGTGATCTACCCGTCGGTGGGCATGGTGCTGTGCAACCACTCCGATCCCGACTACAAGAAGGCGGCCATGGACGCCTACAACCGGTGGATCGCCGACTACTGCTCGGTGGACACCGACCGGCTGCTGGCGGTGGGACAAACCGCACTCCGCTCGGTGGAAGAGGCCATCAGCGACATCGAGGCCATGGCTGAAGCGGGCATGCGCGGAGTGATGATGTCGGGCAACCCGCACACCGAGTTCGACTTCGACGATCCCCGCTGGGACCCGTTCTGGCAGGCCGCAGTCGATCTCAATCTGCCGGTGTCGTGGCACATCCTCACCAGCCGCGGCCAAGGCCGGCCTCGGGGTCCGAAGGCGAACGCCTTCATGACCATCATCCGGGCCAACCAGGACATCATGGGCACGCTCGTGTTCGGCGGCGTCTTCGAGCGCAACCCGGGGTTGAAGGTCGTCTGCGTCGAAGCCGACGCCGGCTGGGTGCCGCATTTCATGTACCGGATGGACCATGCCTACAAGCGCCACCGGTATTGGCTGCCGCCAGGCCAGGAACTCTCCAAGCTGCCCAGCGAGTACTTCAGCGAGCACATCTACACCACGTTCCAAGATGACTGGGTTGCGTTCAAGATGGTCAACGACGTCAACCACAAGCGCCTGCTGTGGGCGAACGACTTTCCGCACTCCGACAGCACCTGGCCGTGGAGCCAAGAGCTGCTCGACGAGCACTCGGCGCATCTGACGGCCGAACAGACCCAGGACATCCTCTGCAACAACTCCGCCGAGCTCTACGACATCGACCTGTCGACGCTGCCGGTCGGCGGCGACCGTCTGGCGGCGAACGCGGCTTGAGCCAGCCGGTCTGGCGTTTGGCGGGCTGAATTGTTCTGAGTGCCTAGGCACGCGATGCGGGCGGCTCCGTGAGCTGCGAACCGCACCGGCACTGGGACACGGGACCAGGACTCACGCGGGTTTGGCTCCGCTGGCGCCAGCAGCAGTACCCGGCGGAGCGAGCCTGCCCGGTGGCGAGACCGGCGAGCGCTACCGTGTGCGCCGAACGCGGCGCACCGGGCGTCGTCGGCATCTGCGGCGAGGAGTCCCCCATGCGCAGCCACGAAGTCGATTACGAGATCTTCGGCGACGACATGCAGTTCGTCGAAGTCGAGCTGGACCCAGGCGAGACCGTCATCGGCGAGGCGGGCACGATGATGTTCCTCGAGGACGGCGTCACGTTCGAATCGGTCATGGGCGACGGCTCTGAGCCTGATGCCGGGCTGTGGGGCAAGCTCAAGTCGGCCGGCAAGCGAGCGCTCAGCGGCGAGGGTCTGTTCTTGACTCATTTCACGAACACCGGCGCCGGCGGCAAGGCCAAGGCGGCGTTCGCGGCCGGCTACCCAGGCAAGATCATCCCGGTCGATCTGGCGAAGTACGGCGGCGAGATCATCGCTCAGCGCGACGCCTTTCTGTGCGCTGCCATGGGCACCAAGCTCGACATCGCCTTTCAGCGCGGCATCGGCACCGGCGTCTTCGGCGGAGAGGGATTCATCCTCCAGCGCATTTCTGGCGACGGCATGGCATTCCTGCACGCGGGCGGATCGATCCAGGCAATCCAGCTGAACGGGCAGACGGTCCGGCTTGACACTGGCTGCTTGGTGGCGATGCAGCCTTCGCTGCAGTACTCGATCGAGCGGGCCGGCAACCTCAAGTCGATGTTCTTCGGCGGTGAGGGCTTGTTCCTGGCCACGGTCTCGGGCACTGGTTGGGTGTGGCTGCAATCACTGCCGTTCTCGCGGCTGGCATCGCGTGTGCTCGCCAACGCAGTCGGCCCGCAGGCCGACGACTCCCGGGGGCTGCTCTCGGGCATGTTCGAACGCAGCTAGTACACGACTGCGAACGGTTGGTGAATCCGGCTGATGCCCGAGGCCAGCCGGGCCCTACAGTCGCGCCCATGCAGCTGGCCTCGAGTCGCGTCAGGGCCGACGATCTCTTCGAAGCGCAGGAAGCGTTTCACTCACGCGGCTGGACCGACGGGCTGCCAGTGGTACCGCCCACCGACGCCGCCGTGGCCGCATGTCTGGACTGGGCGATGTTGGCGCCCGATCATCTCATCGGCATCGAGCCGGTGCGGGCACGGGCCATCACCGCCGAGAAGGCAGCCGTCAACTCAGTGATGGCAGGCTGCCTGCCGCCCCACTTCCCGGTCGTCGTGACCGCGCTCACGGCCCTGTTGCAGCCCGAGTTCGGCCTGCACGGCCCAACGGCCTCCACCGGCGGCTGTGCGGTGTTGCTGATCGTCAACGGGCCGATCCGGCGCGAGCTGGCCATGGACGGCACCTTCAGCGTGCTCGGCAGCGCCGACCGGTCGCGGGCGGTCATCGCTCGGGCAGTGCGTCTGGTGCTGGCCAACGTGCTCGACGTCAAGCCCGGCGGCATTGACCGCTCCACCTTGGGTCATCCCGGCAAGCTCGGCTACTGCATCGCCGAGGATGAGGAGGCCACGGGCTGGATCTCGCTCGGCGATCAGCGGCTCGGTACGGCGCTCGCCGAGCAGGGTCACGTGTCGTCGGTGACCGCGGTGGCATCGATGGCACCCCGGCAGGTCATGAACGAGTGGACCACCGACCCCGCCGAGCTCTGCGAAACCCTCGCAGCAGAGATTCGGGCCAACCAGCTCAACTACTCCATCTGGCCCGGCAACTACGTGGTGGTGCTGCCCCCGCAGCTGCGAACCCACTTCGATGCAGCCGGCTGGACCAAGGACGACATCGCGAACTGCGTATACGAGCGTGCACGCGTGCGCCGGGGCGACTGGGCGGCCGTCGGCAAGGGAGCAGTCGTCAAGGATCGGGCCGAGCGCACCTACCCCGCGCTGGAATCGCCGGAGGATCTGCTGATCGTTGCTGCTGGCGGGCCCGCAGGCGGCTTCGCTGCCGTCATCCCACCTTGGCTCGGCACCCGCAGCCACGCAGCCACAGTGGCGGTGGGCGCCTGCGTCGACTGCGAGATCAACTGACCGGTCGCGACCACCTAGGCCGTGAATCAAGCGCAAGACTCGGCACATGGAAGACCATTCGCTGGTGCAGGGCGAGACGACACGAGCGGCGTTGCTGCCGGAGCTTCCCGACAGCTACCTGGCTTCGGTCGAGGACTACCACCGGCTGGCGTACGCCGTGCTCGGCGAGGCACGTCGGGTTGCTACCGGCAGGTTCGGCTTGCGCAGCCTTGACGTGGGCTTCGGCACGCCGGTCTTCGAAGTGACGATGGGCCGGGCCGGCGAGATGGAATGCCAGGTGTGGATCGATGGCGACGAGCTGTTCGCCACCGAAGGCGGCACCCTGCGCAGCGCCCACATCACCACGCTGTCGGCGGCGGCGAGTTTCGTCGGGGTGTCGCCCGGCACAGAGGCGCGCGAACACGACAGCCCGGAGCTCGGCGGCGTCGACCGCTGGCTGCGGGTGAGCCCGGAGATGGGAGCGCACCTGGTTGCCTGGTTCCGGCTCGGCAAGCAGGCGCTGGACCAGTTGCATGAGCTGCCCGGTGCCGCGGAGCCGGACGAGATCCAGCTCTGGCCCGGCCACTTCGACATCGCGACGGCGATCGGCCACGCCCAGACACGGGCCACCTATGGCCTGTCACCCGGCGACGCTGCGCACCCGTTCCCGTATGCCTACGTGGGACCGTGGGGCAAGGTGGATCGCAGCGACACCTACTGGAACGATGATGCGTTCGGCGGGGCGTCGCTGCCGTACGCGGAGATCATCTCTGCCGGAGACCCCGCCAGTGCCGTGTTCGAATTCCTGTACGCCGGTTTCGACGGAATCAACGGTTGACAGGCCGAGCAGCAGGCGATGCGGACGGCCGCTCGACCAGCTCGCAATTCAGCGCAGTGCGCGTGGCAGCATGTAGCTGACCGGTGCTCGCCGATGCAAGCTGTCGACGCAGGCCAACAAGGAGGGCAGCGTGGAGCTGCTGAACCCGACCCACGAACAGGATCCGGAGGGATTCGCGGCACCGGCGCGGCTCTCGACGTTGGAGAGCACCACGATCGGCGTCATCTCCAATGGCAAGGAGAACACCCGGCCCTTCTTCGACCACATGGAACGGCTCCTGCGAGACCGTCATGGCGTGGCCAAGGTGATCCGCCGGATCAAGCCCAACTACAGCGCGCCCGCGCAGCACGAGTTGCTGGCCGAGGCAATGGGCTGGGATGCCGTGCTCGCCGGTGTAGGCGACTGAGGCAGCTGCTCGTCGTGCAGTCTGCACGACGCCGTCGCCGCCGAACGGATCGGCGTGCCCGCGGTCAGTGTCATGACCAGTGCCTTTGTGAGTGCCGCCGAGCTGATGGCCCGCGTGCAGGGTGTGCCGGACCATCCCTTCACCGTGATCGAACATCCCATCGCCAGCGCTGACGAAGCAGGGCTCGAAGCCCGCGCCGAGACGGCCGTGTCCCAGGCCGTCAGGGTGCTGGTCGCGCACTAGCTTCGGGCTGCGCCCGCCGACCGGCGGACCGCACCGACGAACGCTCGAGCCCATGCGCCGGGCGTTTCGAACTCAGGAGCAGAGCCCGATGGTGAATCCCATCCCCGACGACTACCCGCGCATCTCGGTTTCGATGAGCATCGACGGCGCCGCGGACGCCATCGCGTTCTACACCGAGATTCTGGGGTTCACCGAGCGGATGCGCATCGACATGGGCGGCAAGATCGGCCACTCCGAGCTGGCTCTGGGCGACTCGCTCATCATGGTGGCCGACGAGTTTCCGGAGATGGAATTCCACTCGCCCAAGCACTACGGCGGCTCGCCCATGCAGCTGAGCCTGTACGTGGAAGATGTCGACGCCACATATGCCGCTGCGCTCGCAGCGGGTGCCACCGAGGTGCGGCCGATCGTGGACCAGTTCTACGGCGACCGCTCGGGCATGATCGAGGATCCGTGGGGCCATCGCTGGAACCTCGCGACCCACATCGAAGACGTCGATGCCGACGAGATGGCACGCCGCTCGGAAGCCGCCATGGCCGAGATGGGCGACGGCTGACAGGTTCTCGCCCGGCGCACAGGAGACCCCGAACCGGAAGAGGGCGCCGCTTCGCTGCCTGCGCATCTTCACGCCTCTCGTCGCAGTGTTCGACGTGTCGGTTCGCGAGACTCAGTCCTCGGGCCCTCTCGTGCGCCACCCGACAACGGCCGCGGGCACTGCGGAGACGGCGAAGAGCGCCGCGGCGACTGCGAGGGCGACCGGAACCGTGACGATCTGCGCCAGTGTTCCCAGCGCCAGGCCGATGGCAACTTCTCCCACTGCCTGCGACTGGCCGACGAACGACACGACGGTGGCGCGCACTGATGATTCGGCGTGTCGGTTCGCCATCGCTTCGGTCAGCGAGTACGCCGTCTCGCCCGCCACGTCGAGAACAGCCCAGCCGATGAGCGCGACGGTGAACCATGGACTGAGGGCCAACGCCAGAGCGCCTACAGCGGCGACCGTCAGGAAGCGCGCCAGCAGAAGGGCGTCCCGCCGGGCGCTTCGCTGGTCAGCCTGATCCAGGCGCCGGTGGAGCCACATCATCATCGGGATCGCCAGCGCAGACATCACAAACCAGGCTGCGCCGAAGAACAGCACCGCTTCTCGGCCGTCTAGCTCGGTGAGGCCCAGATCGAACAGCCGCAGGGCAGAGAGCCGGTCGTTGGCCTCCCAGGCGCCCGCGGCGATCGCAGCCGACAGGGTCACGGCGAGCAGCGATGGATTGCGGCGGACGAGGCGTGCGCCTTGCTTCCACAGCTTGACCGCATCGCCCCAGGCACTCGTGCGCCGAACGCTCGGGGTGCCGGTGCGCGCCGGCCTGGGTGCGCCGCCTGCCCGCAACCGGGGTGACTCGAACCCGGCTTCGGGCATCATGACCGCGAGGTACCCGGCCGCAGCGATCGCGAGCATCCCCATCGCGGCCATCGATCCTCGAACCGACCAGGCGCCAATTGCAGTGGCGGCGACGAGGCCGACCATCACGCCCGCGGACCTGAAGATGGCATGGCGCACGATGAGCCCGTCCACCTGACGGCTGTGATCGCTACGGGGGATGCCGCTGTCATCAGCTCCGGAGTCGTCGCCCGAGGTCGAAGACTCGACGGGCATCACCGCGGCGCTGCGGTGCGAATGCGATGCGTGGTGGGCAAGCTCGTCGGTCATCCACGCCGTGGCGGCGCCGCTCTGCAGCGTCCAGCCGACGCCCCACATCACTTGCCAGATGACGAGAACTCCGAACAGCTCGGTGACCGGGCCCAATGCCATCGCTGTGCCCATCACGACGTAGGCCGCGACCACGGAGTACTTGCGGCTATAGAGGTCGGCAACCACGCCAGTCGGGGTCTCGGTCACGAGAATCGACAGCACCAGCGCGGTGCCGAGCACCGCGAGCCGGAATGGCGACAGCCGCAGATCCACCACCCACCACACCATTGCCGGCAGGCCCCACGCGAAGGCCAAGCCTTGCACGCCGCCTGTCAGCAGGAACAGCCGATCAGGCCGATGCCGCACGACGCCGCAGCCTAGAAACGACTTCCTATGCAGTCATGCCGAGTGCGATGATTCCGACTCGGCGACTCAGGCAGCGGCCGCTGAGAAGGCGCAATACATTGTGCAAGACATGGCATACTCGCTCCCGTGAAGCAGACGACGATCTACCTGCCCGACGATCTGAAAGAACGACTTGAGCGCGCAGCGGAGGCAGCCCGCTGCTCCGAAGCTGCGCTGGTTCGTGAGGCGCTGGTCGAAGCACTTGCTCGACGTGAGGCGCGGCCGACGACTCCGTTGTTCGACGAAGGCTGGGGTGATCCCGATATCGCAGCGAACGTCGACGAGCACCTGGCGCGTACGGGCTTCGGCACGTGATCGTTGACACCAGCGTTCTGTTGGCGGCGTTCGTGCCGGACCAGCGGATGCACGAGCCATGCGCCCGAGTACTGGCCGGCGGCCGACCCCTGGTGATCTCCCCGTTTGTGCTTGCGGAGCTGGACTATCTCACGGCCCGCATCGCCGGGGTCGATGCCGAATTGGCAGTGCTCGAGGAGCTGTCATCGGGGGCGTATGAGATCGCTGGGTTCGATGCAGTCGATCTCGTGCGAGCGCACGCCGTCATCGAGAGGTACCGCGACCTGCCTCTCGGGTTGGCCGACGCATCGTTGGTGGTGCTCGCCGACAAGCACAACGAGGATGCGATCGCGACGCTCGACGAGCGGCACTTCCGCGTCGTCCAGTCACTGCGCGGCCGCCCGTTCCGCGTCCTCCCCGCCGATGCCGAGCTCTGACGACGACATCGCGGTCCGATTGCACTATCTCGTCTAGCTTGCCTTCCTGTTGTCGGCCTGCGGAGCGTGGGCTTTGCGCGAGTACGTGGTGTTTGATCTTGAGGCCAATGCGGATCGCTCGGATCCGCCGGCCCACGAGATCATCGAGATCGGAGCGGTCCTCGTTGTCGATGGTGTCGAAGCGGCCGAATTCGCAACGCTGGTGCGGCCAACCCGGCCGCTGCGCTCCCAGACTCGTGAACTGACGGGTTTGGCTGACGAGGATCTGGCGCCAGCGCCGACGCTCACCGAGGCGCTGCAGCAGTTCGCCGCGTTCGTCAGCAACCGGCCGCTGATGGCCCACAACGGATTCGGTTACGACTTCCCGCTGCTCGATGTTGGGGCTGAGCAGTCGGAGCTGCTGTTGATCGGCGGTCTCCGCCTCGACACGCTGGAACTGGCTCACCTCGCGTTCCCGCGGGCCGGTCGAGACATCGCCCGCAGCGTCAACGGAGCCAAGCCGCCGGCGGGACGCAGTCTCGATGATCTGGCAGCCCGGCTCCTCGGTCGCAGCGCTCGCCCTGTGCATCGCGCGCTCGAAGACGCCCGCTTGCTGGCCGAAGTGATCGTTCCGCTCATCGCGACGTTGAACGAGTCATCCCCGCCTCGCCGCCTGCAGCGCTGGGTGCTGCGGGCGACCGCACATCCGTGGTCTGCGTTCTTGGATGCCGAACCCGACCCGCCGTCCTTGGCGACGACGATCCCCGTCTCAATTCCTCGACGATCTCCGGCGCCCACCGGGAGATTCGGCCCGGATGGTGTGGCGGCGATGCTCGAAGAGGGTGGCGCGTTGATGACGCACGGCCGCTCGCCTCGTGCGCAACAGGTCGAGATGGCTCGCGTGGTTGCGACGGCGCTGGCGAACGGCGAGCGCCGTCTCGTCGAGGCACCGACAGGCACGGGCAAGACCTTCGCCTACCTGCTCCCGGCAATCGAATACGCCCGCGCCAGCGGTGCAACGGTCGCCGTGGCACCGCACTCGAAGGTGCTCCAAGACCAGATCGCCCGCTCGCTCGAAGAGCTAGCCGAGCACTTGGCGCCATTCACGGCGGTGCTGCTCAAGGGCAGGAACAACTACCTCGACGTGGTCGCGTTGGAGAGCGAACTCCATGAACTGGACGTCATCAGAGCGCGGCCCGAAGCAGTACCAGCACCGGCCGAGGCCGCCCGCGCTTCGGCGCCGATTGCAGAGGTCGACCCTGACGATGGCACAGGCCCAGCAGGTGCCCTGCGCGGTCTCGCTCTCGCGATCCTGTGCGGCTGGGTCTCACAGACTCCGACAGGTGACTGGGACGACCTCAACACGTGGGCATTGAGCAGCGACTTCCGACGGGTCATGTCGGGTCTTCGATTCGTGCTCTCGGTGAGCGAGCCTCCGGGCCCGGCAGCGACCAGCTTGGATGAGCGGTGCTTCTATCGACGAGCCCGGGACGGGCTGCGCGATGCGGATGTAGCAGTGCTCAACCATGCGCTGGTCGTGCGCGACGACGAATGGATGGATCACGCAAAGCGCTTGGTCTTGGACGAGGCCCACAACCTTGAAGATGCCGCGACAGACGCATTGACGTCGGAAACTGGCGAGAACGAGATTGAGCAGCTGTGCGATGCAGTCGCGCCTACGCGGGGGGATGGCGGCACTGTCACCCGACTGGCCCGCGCCACCCGCTGGTCGGTGCGCGGGCAACCGCTGGCTGATGAGCGTCGCAGCGTCGCAGCAGTGCGAGAGCAGCTCACGCGCTTCGGCGCGGCGTTGACGGCCTACGTGCGAGTGCGCACGGCGGCGAGCGTCGAAGATCGCTACCCCTCGTCGTATCGAATCCGGCGTGGCATCGACACTGCGCATCCCGACTACTACCCGGTGCTGCGCGAGGGTCGGTCGTTGGCCGAGGCGTTGGAGGGCATCGCCGGCGAGATGGACGAGGTCAACCTGCCTCAGCTGCTCGAAGGCCGCTACCGGCGCGACCGTCTCGAAGCTGAGATGCGTCGTCTTGGACGGTTTGCTCGTCAGGCCGCCAAGACGCTTCGTCGCGTTATCCACGCCGATGACGGTCCGACGGGCCGGTCGGGCCGGTCGGGCCAAGAGGCGTCAACGGTGCCCGACGACGGCCGGAGCCGCGGCATGACACGCCGAGCTGAAGTCGTCGCCGACTTGGCGTCGCAGCAGCGGATCGCAGTCGGGCGCATCGAGCACACCGACGGCCGCTGGGCATGGACGTTGCAGAGCGTTCCCCTGTCGGTAGCACCCTCGCTGCGACGGCTGTGGGACGGGCTCGAAGCCGCCGTCGCCACATCAGCGACGCTGCGCGTGGGTGACAGCTTCGACCACATCGTGAACTCGCTGGGGCTTGGCGCGGTGCAGGCGACGGCCCTGCCGACTCCGTTCGAGGCGCTTCGCGACCAACACCTGCTGGTGTTGGCTGACTGGCTGCCTGCACCGAGGTCTCGTCTCATGGATGAGTTCACCGAGGCGGCAGGCCGCGAGATCGGACGGCTGATCCTGCTTGCGGGGGGCCGGACGATGGCGCTGTTCACCGCTCGCGCCCGCATGGAGGCCGCCCGCGAGAAGCTGCGCGACTACCTCGACGAGCGCGGCATCCCGTTGCTGTCCCAAGGCGACGCACCCGCCCCGGCGCTCGTTGCCCGGATGCGAAACGAGTCGGCCACCAGCTTGCTCGCGCTGCGTTCGTTCTGGGAAGGCGTCAACATCCCCGGGGAGGCGTTGAGCTTGCTGCTGTTGGAAAAGGTGCCCTTCGACTCACCCGCCGACCCGATCGCCGGTGCTCGCATGGAGGCGCTGGAGCAGCAGGGCAAGGACGGCTTCGATGACTACGCAGTGCCTCGCGCTGCTCTGCGCATCGCCCAAGGTGCAGGTCGACTGATCCGCACGGCGACCGATCGCGGCGTCACGGTGATGCTCGACAATCGCCTGTGCCGAGTCACGTCGTATGCCGACCGGATTCTCGCGACGCTGCCAGGCCCGCCGTCCCAGCACCGCGTGCGCGACCCCCAACACGCATACCAGCTCATCTGCGGGCACCTCGACGGCGTCGAAATGACTGATGACCTGCGGGATGCGATGGGTGCTGTTCCGGCTGACGACACCCTCATCAAGCTCCGAGCGTTGGCGCTCGACGATGACGAAGCAGCGGACGCTCGCATTGTCGAGACCCGGCTGGAGCGAGTGGGCGAGATATTCGGATTCGAGCGGTGGCGGCCCGGCCAGCTCGAGACCATGCGGCATTTCATGGCTGGCGACGACGCCCTTTCCGTGCTGCCGACAGGGTCGGGCAAGTCGATCACCTATCAGATTCCGGCGCTCCTGATGCCTGGCGTGACACTTGTGCTGTCGCCGCTGATCTCGCTGATGAACGACCAAGTCGAGAACCTGCGTCGCCGGGGCATTCGAGACGTCGCGGCCATCCACAGCGGCGTCTGTCAGAGCGAATGGCGCGACATCCTGCGGGGGGCACGTCGCGGTGACTACAAGCTGCTGTACGTCAGCCCTGAGCGGCTGTGGTCACAGGAGTTCATCAGCCGTCTCGCGGAGGTACATGTCGCTCGGATCGCCATCGACGAGGCGCACTGCATCTCTCAGTGGGGGCACACCTTCCGGCCCGAGTACGCCAGGATTCCCGAGGCAATCAGACGATTGGCCGAAGCGCGAGCGGCCGATCGTCCCGGCGCTCGCAGCGCCGCTGCGTCGCCGGTCGATAGCCGCCCGCCGCTGTTGGCGGTGACTGCCACGGCCAATGCCAAGGTGCGCGAAGAAATCGTCAAGCTCCTCGATCTCGACTGCGGCGAGCCGACCGTCCTGTCGCCGGACCGGCCCGAGATCAGCTACTACACCGAAGACTGCGCGACCAGAAGCGACCGCGATGTGCGTATCGCCCAAGTGATCGAGGCGTTTCGCCGCCAAGCTGCGGTGGTCTACGTGCCGACCCGTCGAGACGCCGAGCGCATCAGCGGACTGCTGCGCGTCGCCGGCAACACTGCGCGCGCCTACCACGGCGGCATGGAGACCTTGGCCCGGTCGCATATCGAGGACGCATTCCGGCACGGAGAGATCGACGTGGTGGTTGCCACCAAGGCCTTCGGCATGGGCATCGACAAGCCGGACATCGCCGCGATCGTGCACGCCGAGATGCCCGCCACCATCGAGGAGTATGTGCAGGAGACCGGCAGGGCAGCACGCGGCGCAGGTCAGCCGGGAATGCCTGCCGGCGGCACCGCAGTGCTGATGAGAAGGCCGCGTGACTGCTCCATCCATCGGCTGTTCGTGCGCAGCTCTGCGCCTCCCATCGAGCAGGTGCGGCGCATCTGGGCCATGCTGCGGCCGGGCGCCGTCGCGTACGATCCTGACGCTCTGACCGGCCGGGTCGATGACGAGACCCGCGAGAGCGACGCCGAGTCGGTGGCCACGTCGCTCGCCGTCCACCATCTGTCGTTGGCGGGCGTGCTGAAGCGTCATCCCGATACGCCGTGGGAAGGCCGTGTCACGATCATCGACGACACGCTCAGACGGCTCGGCGAGTTGTACTCTGACGGCGCTTCGCCCTATGACGGCATGTCGGATCCCGACGGCATCGCAGGCCTTTCGGCAAACTCGACGATCGGGCCGGAGTTCATCGCACGCGCGCGGCGACTCATCGACCTGGCCGAGCAGCGCGGTGGCCGCTATGACGCTCCGCGCTGGTCCCGCGAACTCGGGCGAGAGGCGGTGGACATCGCGCAGGACTTGCTCGAGCTCCAGCATCGAGACATCATCGGATTCACCGTCTGGAAGCACGGATGGGTGCTTGAGCGCTCACCGGGCGAACCGGATTGGGCCGAGGTGGAACGTCTGTGCGAACAACGCCGCGGCGAGGTGGCCGACAAATCCGACCGTGCCAAGGGATTCGCCCGCGACCGACGCACCTGTCGAGTCGCCGCGCTCATGGAGTATCTCGACTCGACGGCTGAGTTGTCACCGTCTTCCGATGGCGGCTGCGACCGCTGCGATGTGTGCGTCACCCTGGAGCGGCCGTGGGTGACGAGTCATCTGAGCGAGACGAATCTGCGTAGCGCTCTGCCTGTGGCTCAGGCCATTTTGACCTTGATCGCCGATGTTGAGGACAGGAGCTATTCGCGGACCAACATTGAACGATGCTTGGTGGGTGAACTTCACGGAAGCGTTGCAATGCCCGGTGTCGGGCTGACTGCCGACAACGACCGCGCGGCTCGTCGCAGGGCAGTTCCGCCGCATCTGGCGCGCCAGCCGAGCGCTGGGAGCTTGGCCTTCGTCGGCATCAGCCAGGTGAGCGCGGCGATCGATGAGCTCATCGCCGAGGAGCTCATCGTTGCGGTGCAGGCTGAGCTTGACAGCGTCCTCTACGAACGGCTCGAACTCACCGACGACGGCCGCGAACTCCTCAGCGCCATGTGAGCGCTTCATCGCCATCGGCTCGACGACCGGACGGTCGCAGCGTCTTCATTACAGTCGTGTGCCACAATCTGCGGAGCACGCATGGCCTTTCTTCAGCCTGAGAACCTTGCGAGCCGCAGCGATGTGCCCGAGCGGCTCCATGCGGTGGCTCGTCATTTTCGCGACGACCTGCCCGACGAGGTGACGGTCTGGCTGGAACGCACAGGCGAAGGCGAAGCGGCGGCCCTGCGGCGTGAGTTCGGCGGGGTGGATCTCTCCGATGACGACAGCGACTGCTTCCTGGTCGTGCTCGACCCGGAGGCGGGCATCGCCGTGGTGCAGGCGCCGTCGCGTCGGCAGATCAAGGCATCCCGCCGTCGGCGCGCACGGCTCGACGGCGGTGCAGCGCACCGCCTGGTGTCGGAGCGGGTGACGCGTCTTGGCGGCAGCGTCGCCGATATCACGGTCGAGTTGTTGCCAGTGGCCCACGTGCTCGCCGTGCCGCAGACAAGTCGTGAGCACGCAGCAGAACTCAACGCCAAGCTGCCCTTGCTGACTCGCGACGACTTCGAGCCGCCAGCGCTTCGCCTCGCGCTGCAAGGTGCAATCGGCGGCCGGATTCTGCCCCTCGGGACCGCGGAGCAGTCGCAGACACGGGCAGTGATCAAGCCCGAGATCGTCATCAGCGGCCGTACGCCCGCGATGTTCCGAGAACCTGATCCGGCCGGCGAGGAGATCATCCGCACGCTGGACCGTGAGCAAGAGCGCACAGCGCGCCATCTGGGGCCGGGATACCGGGTGATCCGTGGTGTGGCCGGCAGCGGCAAGACGCTCGTGCTCACGCACAGAGCCCGGCACATCGCCCGGAACTTCCCTGATTGGCGCATCCTGCTGGTGTGCTTCAACAGGCCGCTGGCATCGGCATTGCGGGCACAGGTCGCTGACTGTGCCAACGTCTACGTCAGAAGCATCGACCAGCTGGCCCACCGAGTGCTGAGTCAAGCTGACCTTGTCGGCGATTCCGAGGCCAAGCCTGACTTCGGACAGCGCCGTCAAGAAGCCACGGCACACCTACGCGGCCTCACCGACGCCCAGCGTCGCGAACGTGGGTACGACTTGGTGCTGGTGGACGAGGCCCAGGATCTCGGGGCCGACGGCTTGGATTTGGCTTGGCAGTCGCTCAAGCCCGGTCGCGACCATTTCGTCATTGCGCTCGACGGCGCGCAGCGCATCTACCGAGGCGGGCGACGCTGGAATCCGCCGGGAATGACAGCCCAAGGGCGCACCAAGGTCTTCGACGTCAACTACCGCAATACCGACAAGATTCTGGAGGAGGCGCTGCTGGCGCTCGGCGACACCGGGCAACTCGGCAGCCCCGAAGAACTCGGGGACAATCTCGATGTCTTCGTCAAGCCGGGGCAAGCAGCCCGACGCGGGGATTTGCCGCCGGTGCGACTCGCGTGCGGCTCGATGTGCGCGGAAGCCGACGAGATCACCAAGAAGGTGGCGCAGCTGCGTGATGGCGGGGCAGCCCCGGAGCACATCGCGGTGCTCTCAGGTTGGCGCGACTTGCGTGAAGAACTGCTGTCATGCATTCCCGACACGGTGGAGGTCAAGGGTTCACGGCGTGACGCCGTTGCTGATGCGGCTGGCGTGGTGCCGGTGGCCTCCCTGCAGATGCTCAAGGGTCTCGAGTACCCGCATGTCATCATCGGCGGGGCGAATCACATCTGGGTCGAACCTGACGAACCTGCAGAGCAGGATCGCCAACGCCGCCGCCTGCTGTACGTCGCCATGACCCGGGCCAGCGAGACGCTGACGGTCACCTACTCCGGCGAGGGCATCATGGACGCCATCGCCCAGCTGCCCGAATTTCATCCGCCTGATGCGGATCGCAATTCGTGAGGGTCTGCACGGACTGAGGCGCGCTATGGCGTCGCCGTCGGTGAACCGGCTGCGCTGCCCCCGTGCGTCGCCGTTGCGTCGAGGGCAAGGGCGGTGGCGAACAGACCGACTGGGCGCTCTTGGAGGTGGTCGACCGTCACTGCGGGAGCACCTCGACACGAAGCGGCAGCAAGTCGGCCGGCCATGGCGCCCGTGCAGTGCGGGCATCCAGCGTCACCAACGGGGCGTCGAGCATCACAGCCAGTGCTGCGAATGATGCGTCGTACGCCGTGAAGTTCTCTCGCAGACGCCAGATCACCGGCAAGAGCAGATCATGGACATGGGCGACGATGCCGAGCCGGGAATACTCGGCCAGCGCACGCCGGGCTTGCTCAGCCGAGAGATCTCCTCTTCGCACGTAGCGATGAAGCACATGCGCAGTCTCCAATGCGAGCAATGCAGGACCGTGGAGCGAGTCGGCTGCCGTCACGCGCCGCTCGACCTCGGCCGCTTCCGGCAAGCGAAGCAGCCAGGCGATGACGGCCGATGTATCGAGAACGATCACCGAGCGTCGCGTATGGCGCGTACTGCGTCGGCGGGCGACTCGGTCACCTCGATGCGATCAAGCGCCGCGATGCGCTCCATCATCTCCTGTCGTGTCGGGATGTCGAGCGAACGACGCAACTCGCGCAAGACGTACTCAGACATCGATTGGCCTTCCAAGGCGGCACGAGCCTTGAGCCGACGGTGAAGCTCCTCTGGAATCTCTCGAATCTGCAGCGATGTCATGCAATAATCATACTCACATGCAGTATTCATGCAGATCTGGATCCGGCGGGACTGTCGGCGGGCCATGCACTCAGAGCCCTCAGGAGGCCGACACGATGAGCACAAGTCAGGCGATACAGCACCGTATAGACGGGGCGACTACGGCCTCGACGCCGGGCGGCTGCGCAGACGAAGCTGCTCAGTTCGAAGAGATGGGCCTGTCGGCCGCGTGGTCGTTCGAGGCGTCGCACGACCCGTTCCTGCCGTTGGCCGTCGCGGCCGAGCGGACTGAGAGCATCGAACTCGGCACGGCCATAGCAGTCGCCTTCGCCCGCAACCCGATGACCTGCGCCGTCACGTCGTGGGACCTGCACCGCATGAGCGGCGGGCGGTTCATCCTGGGGCTCGGCACGCAGATCCGACCGCACATCACCAAGCGCTACAGCGAGCCCTGGTCACGCCCTGCCGAGCGGATGCGGGAATACATCGAGGCGGTGCGGGCGATCTGGCACACCTTCGAGACCGGCGAGCGGCTCAACCATCGGGGCGAGTTCTACACCCACACCTTGATGACGCCGTTCTTCAACCCCGGTCCGATCGGCAAGGAGCCACCAGCGATCTACGTCGCCGGGGTCGGTCCCCGCATGGTCGACGTGATCGGCGCCGCCGCGGACGGCTTCTTCGTGCACCCGTTCCACACCGCACAGTTCATGACCGATGTCACGCTGCCGGCATTGGCGGGCGGCGCCGAGTCGGCAGGACGCGATGTCGGCGACGTCACCGTGGCTTGCCTGACCATCGTCGCGATGGGCGAGAACGACGAGCAGATCGACAAGGCACGCCGCTCTGCCGCAGGCCAGCTCGCGTTCTACGGATCGACGCCTGCGTATGCGGGTGCGCTCGATCATCATGGTTATGAAGATCTGCAGCCGCGCCTGAACACCTTGTCCAAGCAGGGCAACTGGCGCGAGATGAGCGAGCTCATCGACGACGACCTGCTCGACCTGATCGTCGTGTCCGGCACGCCGTCGCAGGTCGGCGCCCAGATTGCCGAGCGCAACAGCTTCGCCGACCGCACGACGATGATGTTCTACGGGCCGACTCCAAGCCCAGAGGCCATCGCCGAAGCCGTAGCCGCCACCGCCGCGTGAGCCAGACCACCGAGGTGCCCGAAGGGTTGAGGCGGCGAGCTGACGGGTCTCTGGCCTGCTGGTGGGGGGAAGGCCACGACGATTACGAGGCATATCACGACACCGAGTGGGGCATGCCGGTGGTCGACGACGTTCGTCTCTACGAGAAGATGTGCCTCGAAGGGTTCCAATCGGGACTCTCTTGGCTGACGATCCTGCGGAAGCGGGAGAACTTCCGGGCAGCCTTCGCCGGATTCGACTTCGAAGCGGTGGCTCGCTTCGGCGCCGACGATGTCGAACGGTTGCTGGGCGATGCGGGGATCGTGCGGCACCGGGGC
The DNA here is from genome assembly GCF_028283155.1 of Candidatus Poriferisodalis multihospitum. Lineage (NCBI taxonomy): Bacteria > Bacillati > Actinomycetota > Acidimicrobiia > Acidimicrobiales > Candidatus Poriferisodalaceae > Candidatus Poriferisodalis > Candidatus Poriferisodalis multihospitum. The sequence goes on from NZ_JAPYOK010000117.1 coordinate 27,829, forward strand.
AAGATCGAGGCCACCATCAACAACGGCCGTGCAGCGCTGGACACGATCGAGGCGCACGGCAGCCTGGCTGCCTTCTTCTGGTCGTTCGAGCCGGGACCCGAGGATCGACCGGCGGTTGTCGACTACGAGTCGCTCATCTCGATGCCGTTGACACCCCATTCCACTGCCCTCAGCAAGGCGCTGCGCAAGCTGGGCTGGCGGTTCGTCGGCCCGACGACGTGCTACGCGTTGATGCAGGCGTCAGGCATTGTGAATGATCATCTCGAGGGCTGCCACCGGCGCCCTGTCATTGAAGCCGCTCGCATGGCACAGCAGCGGCCGACATAGATCTGGCCGCCGCACCCGCTGTCGACGTGCCGCTTGGGCGTTTCGCGGCTTGGGTGGAGTGAACGAAGCGGCCCTCGTCCATGAGGACCACTGGGAGACCGGCACTTGCCGACAACGGCCAGATTCAGAAGGGCCGGTTGCTGGGACCCGTGGCGGTGTGCCGAAGCCGGGCGAGCATGGCTGCGGTGCCCGCCTCGGTGAGTGCCAGTCGCTTGTCGGGCCAAGTGCCGGACGAGGCAAGGAATCCACAGGCTTCCCACAGGTGCAGTGATTCGGAGAACGCCCATGAGACTGCATGGGCTGATGGCGTGATCTGCTCACCGTCGTGCCAGGAACGCCATCCGCATTCGACAGCCATATTGGCGACCTGTGCATCGAGTTCCGCGTCGGCGATCTCCCCTCCACTGCAGAGCAATGCCAGCACAGCGTTCTCGACAACGAATCCATCCCACTCGCTCGGGAACAGGTGCTGTGTCAGCCGGTGCCACGCCAGCGCAGCATCCTGCGTCATCTTTGCGCCGGCTTGGGTGCGGCGCAGCTTGTTGTGGCGCTTGCGCAAGGCGTTGGCGCGTTGCAGCCAGTGCCGCAGCGCCGACAGGATCAGGTCGTCGGCCTCGACATGACGTTGTTGGTACGGCGGCGGCGGCTCGATCACTCGCCACGGGCAGTCCTCATGCACCTCGCGCACGAAGGCCACCCGCAGATTCCCGGCTTGGGTCAAAGGCTGCTCGTCACCGAAGCGGGCCAGCAACCACACGGGCACATGCAACGCTGCAGCAAGGTCGAACGGCGGCTCGACCGGGTGCAGCAGCAGGTTCGCGACCTGCGCCCGGGCAGCGCCTACCGACTCGCTCATGGTGTCGCCTTGGCTGACCCAGCGTGCAAGACGTTCGGTGATCAGCGCAGTGCGCCACGACTGGCCCGGCTGGTCGTCGTGGTCGTCGTCAAGGGCTGCCGTTGCGATCCGCTTCTGCGCTGCACGCCAGCCTCGAGTACCGGCAGCCAGTTCCCCGGCGGCGATCGCTGCTTCCAGCGCATTCTCCACTGCTGTTCGGGCGTCTGCTTCATCGGGACCCATGTGTCGGTTCCACTTGAGGTCGTCGAGATCGGGCGGGACGATGCCCGAATCACGCATGGCCGCCTGCAGCGCAGCGAAGCCCTCGCTGTCACGCTCGTCAAACGCGCGATGCACCTCTGCCGTCGTGTCGCTGCGGCAGATCGCGGCGTAGCGGTGCAAGCCCAGTTCATCCATCAGCACCGCCGCTGCACTGGCCAGTCGGCCCATGTAGCCGGCTTCGCCGTCGATGTACTTGCAGGGCAACTCGTACCACAGCCACGTCTGCAAGCGAGCCTGCTTCAGCATCTCGGCGCCCTCGCCCCAAGTCAGCGCCTCAAAGACGTGCCGAGCATCCATCCCGGCATCGGGATCGCCCGTCTCGATGCGCCGCAGCACCGCCTCGGCTTCGCTCTCGTCGATCTCAGCAGGCTGGCGAAGATTCGCCGGTGATGGCGTCACTGATGGCGTCACCGGGCCATCCTGCCAGCCCCGCACCGCCGCGAGAGTGTTTCGTCTCAGAACGGCCTCTTCCCTCGTCGGCGTCAGCCCGTCGGCATCGTCAAGATTGCGGGGGTATTTCGGGATAGTGCCGAGTCCTTGGTCAGAGCCGGTCTTGGTGTCACAGCCCCCTGTGAGCATATGGGCATGGCGAAGAACGCTCTCCTCAAGCACCGCCGCAAGGACATCCGCGAGGCGTTCGCTCAGACCGTCACCGGTCTGTTCCTCGGTCCCGCCGAAGCCGACGGGACCTATGTCAGCGGCAAGGCCCACAACATGCACCATCGGGACAATGAGCGCCGTATTTCCGGACGGGGCGGAGCGGACAGGGCTATTGTCGTAAGCGTGCTTGACCGCGCGACGAACACTGTGGTTGCCGGTCCTGTAGCCGACACTTCGGCCCGCACACTGACCGGGATCGTGGACAGCGTGACCGCCGACGGCGCGGCAGTGTTTATCGACGAGCACCGGTCCTGCAAGCCGCTCGCGCCGCTGGGCTACGCCCACGGCGCGTTGGCGCACTCTGCCTGCGAGTCCGTGCGCGGCGACGTTTGCGAACAGGGCACCGAGAAGCACATGGATGCCGTGGCAGCGGACATGGTGGGCAAGCGCCTCCGCTGCGACGACCTCATCGCAGCATGACACCGACAGCGGAACGCAAGCTCGCGCTGCGAGCCGCGGTGAACGAGTGGATCGGCGGCAGTTTCCCCGACCATCGAACGCTGCTCAGCCACGAAGCGCCGGTCTATGACCCCCAAGCCGATGCGTGGTCGGTGACGCTGACCACGAAGCGCAACGGTGTTCCAGCGGTGCGTCTCGGCTCGCTGCTGGTGGCGCACGACGCGTCGATCATT
>NZ_JAPYOK010000118.1:0-7733 GCF_028283155.1 Candidatus Poriferisodalis multihospitum
GGGAGCCGAGCGCCTTCCAGATATCGAAGCGGCCGAGGCTGACGGACTGGGCTGACGGTTCGGCTAATGCGGCGGCTCCACCGAGCATCGGCTGGGCAGCGAGCGCCTCGGCGCAGAGCCCACCGCCGAGGGTGTCGAAAACGGTTTGCTTGACGTGGACTCGCAGAACCATGATCGCAGCGGGTGTTCGACGCCGGCCTATCTGTCAGCCCATTGGTCGGGCGGCGGGGATATCGGGGGTGGGTGTGCTACAGACGTATTACGGTGTGGGCATGAGTGGGACGGCCACGATTCGCCTGAGTGACGAGGATCGGCGCCGGCTGGAGCTGTTGGTGCCCGAGTATGGCGATCAGTCGAGCGTCATCAGGCACGGCATCCGGAGGCTTGCCGAGGAACAGCGGCAGCGCCAAGAACTCCGGTCGCTGCTGCGGGACTGGGAGGCCGAGTCGGGTCCGGTCGACGAGGACGCAGTCGCCGAGATGCAGCGGCGCTATTTCAATCGATGATCCTCGACGCCGGGGTGCTCATCGCGATCGATCGCGGCACAAAGACCGGCAGGAACCTGCTCACCAACGTGGACCGGCTCGCAGAGCCGCTGCACACGACGGCCCCGGTTGCGGCGCAGGTGTGGCGCAACGGCAGCCGGCAGATTCGCCTCGCACGTGCGCTTGGCGCAATGACCGTGCACCCCTTTGCGCCGGGAGACGTTGCGCAAGTCGGCGAGGCTCTCCGCAGGTCGGGCACTGCCGACGTGGTTGACGCGCGCCTCTATCTGGTGGCGCAGCGAATCGGCCACGACATCCTGACTTCGGACGCCGCCGACTTCGCGTCGCTTCGCACAGCGGCGCCGCCGAACGCTCCACAGGTGCTGGCTTGGCAGTGACCTCGCCTCTCGAACATGCGCCCGTCTGAGAGCCGCGGGCACCGAATAGGCGAGCGCACTGTGCGTCGCTGGAACGGCGCACCTACGCTCGCCGCATGAGCAGCAACAGCGCAGTCGACAGCAACCTCGACGACTTCGGCCAGTACGGCGACGTATCGGTGAAGCTGGGCGACGACCATGTGGCCGTCGTGGAGATTCACCGGCCACCGAACAACTTCTTCGATCTGGAGCTCATCGACGGGCTCGTTGCTGCGTTCAGCGACCTCGACGAGGAGGACGGCTGCCGCGCCAGTGTGCTGTGCTCGGAGGGCAAGAACTTCTGCGCCGGTGCCCAGTTCGGTTCTGACGGCCGGCGAGGCGGCGAAATCACGGCGACCAACGCCGACGGCAGCCCCCGGCATCTCTACGACGCGGCATTCGACCTCTTCTCCAAGCGCAAGCCGGTCGTGGGGGCCATCCAGGGTGCGGCTGTGGGCGGCGGTCTCGGCGTGGCATGTTTCCCGGACTTCCGCATTGCCGCCCCCGAGGCCCGCTTCACCGCCAACTTCGCCCGATTGGGTTTCCACCATGGATTCGGGTTGACCGTCACGCTCCCCCGACTCGTCGGCAACCAGCAGGCCCTCGACCTGCTCTACACCGGCCGGCGCGTCAAGGGTGACGAAGCCGTCGAGATCGGCTTGGCCGACAAGCTGGTGCCGCTCGACGAGCTGCGCCAGGCGGCCTACGACTTCGCGTGCGAGATCGCCGGCTCGGCCCCGCTGGCCGTCGAGTCGATCCGCTACACCATGCGCGGCCACCTGGCCGATGCCATCAAGGCGGCCACTGACAACGAGAAGGCCGAGCAGGATCGCCTGCGCACCACCAACGACTGGCGCGAGGGCGTCAACGCCATGAACGAACGCCGGACGCCCAACTTCACCCGCAGCTGATGCCCGGTCGTACCGGAACGCCCGACGTCGCCCGCGACTGATGACCGATCTCGCATCGCAATCAGCCGCGCTCACTGCCGACAACATCCGGGCGGCTCTCGACGGCTTGCTCGAACGTCGCACGGACCAGACGCGCCTGACCTCGATGGGGGCTGGCAGCGACGACCTCGACGAGGGCCGGGCATACCTGGCGGCGACCGTGGACGGCGGCTGGCACGTGCCGACTTGGCCGTCCACCCATGGCGGCCGCGATGCCTCAGTGGCGGAGAACCAGCTCATCGGCTCGGTGCTGCGCGAGTACGTAGTGCCCGACCTCTACCCGTTCGCCATCGGGCTCGGCATGGTGGGCCCTGCGCTGCTGACGCACGGAACCGCAGAGCAGCAGGACCGCTGGCTGCGGCCGATCGCATCGGGCGCCGAGATCTGGTGCCAGATGTTCTCCGAGCCCGAGGCCGGATCGGACCTTGCCAACGTGGCCCTGAGCGCTGCGCAGAACGGCGAGGTGTGGCGGCTCGGCGGCCAGAAGACCTGGACCAGTCGGGCGATGTGGTCTGAGTGGGCCATCTGCCTGGCCCGTACCGACCCGGAACAGCCCAAGCACAAGGGACTCACGATGTTCGTGATCGCCATGGACGCACCCGGCGTCGACGTGCGGCCATTGCGGCAGATGAACAACGATGCCCACTTCAGCGAGGTGTTCGTGGATGGCACCGTCGTTCCCGACGCTTGGCGAGTCGGCGATGTGGGTGAGGGCTGGCGGGTTGCGATGACGATCCTCTCGCACGAACGGGCCGGGGCCGGCAGCCGTGGCGGGGGCGACGGTGCGAAGCGTGGCGCCCGCGTTCCCACATGGATCACCGATCTGGCCGCGCTCTGGGCACTCGATGACAAGGTGAGACGCGACGAAGCCATGTCGATCTACGCCGCCGATATGGCGTCGCGCTGGACTGCGCAACGCGCCGCAGACGAAGCCCGTTCGGGCGGCAGTCCAGGACCGGCCGGCAGCGGTGCGAAGCTGAGGACGGTGTCGTCGTACAAGCGACGCGCCTACCTGGCGAATCGCGCCGCGGGAGCCGCAGGCATGCTCGAAGACGGTCATGGCTACATCGAGACGGTGACGGCTCCGTCGATGTCGATCCGCGGCGGCACCGACGAGATCCAGCGCAACATCCTCGGCGAGCGCGTGCTGGGCCTGCCCGGCGAACCTCGACTTGATCGCGATGTGCCTTGGCGCGAGTCCCGTAAGGGACTGCTGTGAATCAGGGCGAATCCCGAAGGGGATTGCTGTGACGAGCGGCATCTCCGCGCCGACGACGTACGGCGAGGTGATGTTCCTGGAACAGCACGGGCCCGACACCTACGTCGGCGTCAGCCCCGAATACATGTGGGGCCGGATCTACGGCGGGCAGGTCATCGCGCAAGGCCTGTGGGCGGCGTTCCAGACCGTTGACGAGAAGTTCGTGCCGCACTCAGTACACGCCTACTTCATCCGTGGGGGCACGCTCGACGAGCCGGTCCGCTACGAGGTGGACAGGCTGCGCAACGGCCGCTCGTTCTGCACCCGGGCAGTCGTGGCCCGCCAGAGCGGTGGTGCAATCCTGAACCTGTCGTGCTCATTCCATGTGGCCGAGCAGGACGCCGAAGTGCAGACGGCACGCATCCCCCTCGCCCCCGACCCGCAGGACTGCCGCAACATCGACGAAGAGCGTTGGCCGTGGATCATGGAACGCCGCCCGTTGCCGAGCCATCCGGGAGCCGGCCAGTCGATGGGCTGGGTGCGCATTGTCGATCCCATCGACGACGATCCCCGGCTGCACGTCTGCGGGCTGGCGTTCACCTCAGACGCAATCCAATTCAACGCTGCCCGCTCGCTGCACCCCCTGCAGGTTCCCCACGAGCGGTACCAGGAGACGTTCATGGGTGCGTCGCTGGATCACGCCATGTGGTTCCACCGTCCGATGCGTGCTGACGAGTGGCACCTGTACCAGTTCGATTGCCACGGCCTGACCGGCGCTCGCGGCATCACGGTGGGGAATCTGTTCTCACCCGACGGCCGCCACGTGGCAACGATCGCCCAGGAAGTGCTCCTCCGCGAGCGCCGACCCCAGAACTAGTGGTGTGTCGCGGGTTTGCCTGGGGCACCTTACGACTCGCTGACCTGCAGAAACACGCTCTTCGTCGCCCCACGTATTCCGCCGACAGACCACTAGCGACGGCGGGTCGCGCTAGGCGCAGCAAGCGTCGTCAGCGTGACTCTCGCGTTCCAGACCGTCGCCGCGTCGTGACAGCACCACGTTGTTCATCACCTCGACGTCGCCCTGCTTCACGTACCACTCCCAGTCGATGCCGTGCGGATCGGTTGCCCAGGTCTCCACCTTCTCGGCGTAGCAGCACATGGTCTCGTCGATGGTGGAGGTGGTGAGGCCAGCGGAGACCATGCGGGCATGGGCCTGTTCCACCTCGCTGGCGGATTCGGTCTCGACCCCGAGATGGTTGATGGTGCCCCCGTTGCCGGGATTCTCGAACAGCACCAGCTTCAGCGGCGGCTCGTCGATCGCGAAGTTGGCGTACCCGTCGCGGCGCTTGGCCGGTTCGGCATCGAAGAGCCGCGAGTAGTAGTCGACTGCTTCGTCGATGTCATCCACATTGAGTGCCAGCTGCAACCTCATGGGTTCACACTACGGCGAGCGCCCCGTGCCGCAAAGGACGATCCCGGACATCTGAACCGCGTGCTGCGCTGCATCTAAGGTGCGCCGCTGTGAGTGCTGCCCGTCAACTCAGTCCCGCACGCTTGGCCGCCGCCGAGGCGCTGTCCAACTACTACGCCGCGGGCGGTGACGTGCCCGCAGCAGCCTTCGCGGACCTCGGCTTCGAGGACGGCCTAGCCATCCAATGCGAAATGCAGCGCCGGGCGGTCACCGATGGCACCGTGCACGCGGGCTGGAAGGTGGGGCTCACGTCGGATCGGGCCCGCACGACGGTGGGCATCGACGACCGGCCGTTCGGACACGTCAATCGTGTGCTCGCCACACCCGCTGACATTCCGTCCGCAGAGATCAGCAAGGTGAGCATTGAGCCCGAGATGTGCTTCGTGATCGGTGAGCGCATCGCCGGCGACGATGTCGATCCGTCCTCGGTTCCCGCCCGCATCTCGCAGGTGTGCGCTGGCTACGAGGTGAACGAGGCGCGAGTAGCGGTCGGGGGCAACCTCGCCATGCTCGTGGCCGACAACCTGACCAACTGGGCCATCGTGCGGGGTTCGGGCGTGGATGCCCCGCCGGCGGACGAGCTCGACCGCTGCGTCGTGACGGTCTCCTGCGACGGCACCGAACGCTTCAGCTGCACCGCTGCGGACGAGGTCGACAATCCCTACCTGTCGATTGCCCGGCTGGCGGCCACGCTGCACCGGCACGGTATGGCGCTCGAGCCCGACCAGTGCGTCATCACGGGTGCGTACGCCCGATTTCGTGTTGAGCCAGGCCAACGCTGGGTGACCACCTACAGCCAGATCGGCGACGTGGAGGCCGTCATCTCATGAGCGCCCAGTTACCCGGCCCGACTGTTCTCGAGGTGCCCCGCGGACCGCTCAACGTGCTCGTCACCAAGACGCTCACGCTGCCCGATGTCAGTCCCGACGACGAGGCCGCTATTCGCGACGCTGCGGGGCCCGGCGCCGTCGTGAACATCGTGGACCGACCGCGGGATGGAGTTCCCCTGGCAGCCGACGCACAGGTCATCCTGGGCATCGTGCCCGAGTGGCTGTTCGACGCCGCCCCGAAGCTGCGCTGGATTCATGCGACAGCCTCAGGCGTCGACATGTTCATGTACCCCAGATTCCTCGACAGCGACGTCGTGCTTACCGGCGAGAAGGGCCTGGTCGGCAGCCACCTTGCCGACCACGCGTACGGTCTGCTGCTGGCGCTGGTGAGGCGCATCGCAACGGCGGTGAAGCTCGGGCCGGACGGATGGGACAACGACCTCCGGGAGCAGATGCGCTACAGCGAGCTGGAGCTCCAGGGCCTCACGATGGGCATCCTGGGATTTGGCGGCACGGGCCGGCACATTGCCCGCCGGGCACTCGCGTTCGGCATGCGCGTGCAGGCCATGGATCTGTACCCGGTGCCGCCCGGCGAGGGCGTCGAGACGGTCGGCGGGCCCGAGTCGCTGGGTGACATCGTGGCCACCAGCGACGTGCTGGCGGTGGGCCTGCCGCTCACCGCCGACACCAAGGGCATGTTCAACGACGAGATGTTCGCTTCGATGCCCGACGGCGCCATCCTGCTCAACGTGACCCGCGGCGAGATCATCGACGGCCCGTCGTTGGAACGGGCGCTGGCCGAAGGCCGGATCGGCGGGGCCGCCCTCGATGTAGCTCCGGTCGAGCCGCTGCCGCCGGACAGCCCGCTGTGGGCGTTCGACAATTGCGTCATGACACCTCACACGGCTGGGGCGAGCCAGCACCGCGCACGGCGCAACCTGGAGCGCTTCTGCCGCAACCTCATCGCATTGCGCGAAGGCCGCCCGCTCGAAGGCGTCGTGGACAAACAGACCGGATTCTGAACCCACAGCGCACCCAGCGAATCCGACATCGACCTGTCACAGAAAATCCGACTGGACAGGTCGGGTTTTACCGGTACAGTGCTGCGCGCTCGGCAATCCCGCCGGGTCAGGCATAGCCCGCCTTATGGGGCGCAAGAAATGGAGCTCAACATGAGCGAAACACCCACAGACCCACTCACCGCGCTGGGATTCGAAACACGAATGATCCACGCGGGCCAAGCGCCTGACAGCGCCACCAACGCCCGCGCGGTGCCCATTTACCAGACCACGTCGTTCACCTTCGACAGTTCCGAGCATGCTCAGAACCTGTTCGGGCTGGCGGAGATCGGCAACATCTACACCCGGATCATGAATCCGACCCAGCACGTGCTCGAGGAGCGCATCAGCGCTCTCGAGGGAGGCGTGCGCACGGCGGTCGGGCTTCCGGGGGCGCTGGCAGTGGCTTCGGGCCAAGCGGCCGAGACCTTGTCGGTGCTCAATCTGGCGGAGGCAGGCGATCACATCGTCGCAAGCCCATCGCTGTACGGGGGCACCTACAACCTGTTCCACTACACGCTGCCGAAGATGGGCATCGAGGTCACCTTCGTGGAGGATCCCGACGACATCGACTCATGGCGTGGCGCGGTGCGTGACAACACCAAGGCCTTCTACGGCGAGACCATCGGCAATCCCAAGAACGACATCCTCGACTTCGAGGGAGTCGCGGATGCAGCGCACAGCGCGAATGTCCCGCTGATCGTGGACAACACGGTGCCCTCGCCCTACCTGTGCCAGCCGCTGGCGCACGGGGCGGACATCGTGGTCCACTCGGCGACGAAGTTCATCGGCGGCCACGGGACGTCGATCGGCGGTCTCATCGTCGACGGCGGCACGTTCGACTTCGAGGCGTCTGGACGGCATCCGATGTTCACCGAGCCCGATCCCAGCTATCACGGGCTGGCCTACTGGCCTGCTCTGGGTGCCGGATCGTTCATCCTCAAAGCCAGGGTGCAGCTGCTGCGCGACATCGGCGCCGCCGTGTCGCCCATGAACGCCTTCCTGTTCCTGCAGGGAATCGAGACGCTGTCGCTGCGTATGGAGCGGCACGTGGCCAACGCTGTGGCCGTGGCCGACTATCTCGAGAGTCACCCGCAGGTCGACTGGGTGCTCTATGCAGGGCTGGAGTCGAGCCCCTACAACGAGCGGGCACGCAAGTACCTGCCCAAGGGCGCCGGCTCGGTGCTGGCCTTCGGCATCGACGGCGGCATCAAGGCCGGTCAGAAGTTCGTGGAGAGCCTGCGGCTGCACAGCCACGTCGCCAACATCGGCGATGTGCGCAGCCTGGCGATCCACCCGGCGAGCACGACGCACAGCCAGCTGAC
>NZ_JAPYOK010000118.1:7752-31085 GCF_028283155.1 Candidatus Poriferisodalis multihospitum
AGCCCCACAGGCCGCTGATGGGGACCGCTTCGATTCGGTCGCCGAGGCCGTAGCGCTGCGGTCCGGTGTGGAAGACAATGCCGCCGGCGAACTGCTCGGCGGGCAGCTGATCGCGCAGCCATGTCAAATGGCGCGCGTCCCGACGATTGGGGGCGCTGGTTGCCTTGATTTCGAAACCGGCAACACGGGATCCGAATTCCGCGACCAGATCGATCTCGTGCTCACCCCGATGTGCCCGGAGATGGTGCAGATAGACGGTGCTCTCGGATGCCTCAGCCTCTGCGTGAAGCTGTGCGGCGACATAGTTGTCCAAGAGGCGGCCTCGCATGGCATCGTCGTTTTGGATGGACACATCATCGACTCGCGCCAGCCAGGCGGCGAGGCCGGAATCGGTGAGGTACCGCTTCGGCGCAGCAGCAAGGCGCTTGAGCCGATTCGTCCGCCACGCAGGCACATCGACCGCGAGGCGCAGTGTCCTCAGCATGTCGTGGTAGCTGGCGGCCGTGCGCACATCGAGCTTCGCCGCTTCGGCGAGCGTCGCAGCCGGCACGACGCCTGCCGTATGCAGCGCCAGCACTCGCAGATAGCGGATGAGGCGCTCAGGGTTCCGGCGGCGTCCCAGAGAGTCGCCCAGTTCACCGAAATCGCGAGTTGCGGTGGACTCGACGTAGCCGCGCATCCACCGCTGACGACGATGCTGATCCGGTGCCGCAACGGCATCAGGAAAGCCGCCGGTCAGTGCAAGCTGCAGGTAGTCGAGGATGCCGGGGGGCTCGGACGGCACGGTGAATCGGCCGTCAGAGTCCCAGCGGTCGAACAGCGAAGGAGCCGCTGCGTCGCCAAAGCGCTCACGCCCTGTCAAGGGCCACATCTCAATGGTCAGAAAGCGCCCGGTGCCGGGCCATGAGCCAACGATGAGGTCGTTGCGCGCCGAGCCGGTGATGATGTAGCGGCGCGGTCCTGTTCGATCTTCGTCGACTGCGCGCTTGACCGCGCCGAGCACTTCGGGCACGTGCTGCCATTCGTCGAGCAGTAGCGGGAACGGCCCGAGCGAGATTGCCGCATCGGGATCTTCCAGCGAGAGGCCGCGCTGCTGGGGGCGATCCAACCGCAATGCGCCCGCCGCATGACGCAGCGCGGTCGTCGTCTTGCCCACTGCCCGCGGGCCCGTGACCATCACCGCCGGCCAGTACGCCAGATCGTCGGCAAGCAGCCGGTCTGCAATACGAGGTATGTACTCAGCGATACGACAAGCATAGCCGCCGGAAGAAAATCATGCAGGTTATTGCAAGTCTTTCTTGCATGTTTTTGTAGGCCTCTTCCTGCTGGTTCCTGTAATCATGGGTTGCGTACAGTTCGCCCGATCAGCGGTGCTCAGGCCGGTTGCGCAGGTCCGAGCTCGATCAGGTGGACTCCGTCGTCCGACCGCGACCGGGCCCATTCGAGCACCTGTTGTTCCTGTGAGAACAGGATGATCTGACGTTCAGCGGCGAGATCGAACAGGCATTCCAAGATGGTCTGCTTGCGCTCGTTGTCGGCATGCACTGTCGAATCGTCCAGCAGCAGCGGGCACTGTTCTCGGCCGGTTGACAGCACCTGGGCCAACACCAACCGCAGGGCGAGATACACCTGCTCAGTCGTGCCACGCGAGATGCTTCGCGCATCCCGGCGGTCGCCGGACTGCGTGATCAGTCTGACGCTCAGGTCGGCCGGATCGACGAGCACACCGGTGTACCGGCCGTCCGTCACTCTGGACACGAGTGCGCCCACCGCCTCTTCGATTCGCGGCGCCAGTACCCGGTGCGTGTTGTCGGCGGCCTCCTGCATGAAGCGCGCTGTCGCACTCAGCGTCTTGTCAAGCCGTAAAACACGCTCGTGCTCGGCGCGTGCTTCGTCGAGCGCTGCTTCGGCCGCCGCAATGTCGACACTTGCGAGATCGATGCCCTCAAGCTTGCCCGTTGCAGTATCGGCAGCACTGCGAGCCTTCTCCAGGTCAGCAGTCACTGCTGCCAGCCGCCGCTCAATCTCCCCGGCGTCGCCGACATCGGCAATCGACGCGCCCAAAGATTCGAGCGCCCCCTGTGTCTCGTCGACTGCCTGCTGCGCGTTCGCAGCCCGCGCTCTCCATTCCTCAAGGCTCTGACCTGCCAGGGCCTCCTCGAGTGCTCCGCGAGCAGCGGATGCTGCGTCCCGTTCTGCCTGGGCCGAACCATGGTCGTTCAGCACAGAACGGACCTGCGTCACGAGTTCGTCCGCGTCGGCGGCGTCGATCCCGTGACGAGCCGCGGCATCTCTCAATGCGGCCCAGGCTGCGTCTGCGTTCGCACGTCGGTCTTGCTCGGCTTCGTCGAACCTCTGTCGCCGTTCCACGTCGTGTGCAGCAGCGTCGCGACGACGCTGCAGGCCGCCCAACTCCTCACGCCGTTGCGCTGCAGTGCTTACGGCCGCGTCTGCGCCATGGGGCAACTCGGCCTCGTCCAGCTTCGCCAGCGCGGCTCGCATTTCGGCCGTGACCGTCGGCTCGGCCCGGTCGGACGCCTGTGGCGCTCCACGTCTCATGACGAACAACAGCACGGCGACCCCGGTCGCTGCACCGATGCCCACAGCCGTCACAGGTCCGGCCACGACACTGGCCGCTATGGCGCACAGCAGTCCCACAACCGCAACGGCCACCGCTGGCTTCCAACGCTGTCGCGAACTGTCTGGCGCCGGGTGTGCAGGCTCGCCGGCGCCGTTCTGAGCTCCGAGACGCCGCAGCGGCGCGACCCACTGCTGAACCTGGGCGACTTCGGGCGCGGGCGGGAAACTCTGCATCTGCGCGTCCAGCTCGGCCATGCTCTCTACGAGCAACTCCGCGGGCTCCAGCGATGTCGTTGCCGGATCCCCGATGGCCTCGACCTTGGACACGGCCTGCGCCAACGGCGTCACGTCGGCGAGTTCCGGAGCGTCGCAGTCTCCCACCCGATCGCTCAGCTCTTCGAGCTCATGAACCTTGCCGACGAGCTTCGCGGCCTCGTCATGTGCCCGTCGCGTCGCAGCGCAGGCATGCACCCGGTCACGTTCCTCTTCCAATTCGCCGACTGCCTCCCGCAGCCCATCAGCAGTTGCCATGTCGTCGAGATATTTGTCGCGCCGTCCGCGGACTGCATCGAGCTCGCTGCGTGCACGTTCCTCGGCGTCAATCGCCTTCCGCAATGGCCGAATGGCATTCTTGCGCTTCCGGCCGACGTGCTCGCTCCTGAAGCTCTCAATGCGTTCGAGCGCACGCGCCGCCGTGGCGTCGTCGCTCCCCGCTGCCGCTCGTGCGAGCTGTTCTTGGAGTGCATCAGGATTCCCAAGGTCGGACACAACGCCGGCTTGACGCACTGAGGCCGCCATGGCGAAGGTGCTCCTGTTGAGTCCGACGAGCAGCGCACCGTCTGGGCTGCCGTCGTGGGTGATCTCGCTTTCAAGATCCACCAGCCGCCGATCTCCCAACTCTGGATCGCAGACTTCGGTCTCGTTCAGGCGGAGATCCCGGTCGAACCGCACACGCGTGCCGTCGCCTCGCACCATCTCTGCCTCAACCGCCCACGGACCGTCCTCGCCGCTCGACCAAGGGCGGTGACGCTCGGCGAATGTCGCATCGTCGGTTGTGCGACCCGGACCGCGCCTGCGGCCGCACAATGCCGCCGACAGCGCGGCATGCCACGACGACTTGCCGGTCTCGTTGGGACCGTGGACAACGTTGAGCCCTGACGTGAACTGAAGCTGATCGCCCTTGTCGCTGTGAAGTGGGCCAAAGGCGCGCGCCCGAATGTTGCTGAACCACATGATTCACACGACCTCCAGATCGCGATAGCCGTCGAGAGCGCGAAGGCCGGTCACGATGACGCGTTGCTTCAGCTCCGGGCCCATTTCCCTGTCGGCCTCCACAGCCCTCACGAACTCGCCTTTGACTGACGACTCGCCGCGGATCTGATCCAGGTCGTAACCCGCCCGCAGCTCGCCTACCCGGACGGCGAGATACTCGAGCGGGCCCTTGCGCGCAGTGAGCCGCTCAATGTTGAGATTCGCGGTCGGAGACAGCTCGCCGACGAGCGTCACGCGCCCGATGCCCGAGAGCGGTGCCAGCAGTTCGGCCAGCTTGTCCTCAATCTCTTCGACGCTGCCACAACCGGAGACGTCGAGTTCGCGATCGCCATGGACCTCAAGCTCGAACACCGTGTGCCACTCGCGCTTGACCAGCTCGCCCACATCGTCGAATTCCAGCTCGACTGCGCCACCGTCGCCCGCCTCGCCGAACGACAGCGGCGCGGGGGCGCCGCCATAGGTGTGCACTGCGCCTTCGACACGCTGGTGGTAATGACCGACCACAGCATGCGTCAAGCCCGCCGTCCTGATGTGCTCGGCCGAGAACGGCGCGTGCGGCTGCTTGCGGTCGTCGCGCTGAGATGCCCACGACCAGCCGGAGTCTTCCGAGCCGTGGAACAATCCGAAATGGACGGCCTCGCCGACGGCCTGAAAACCCTCGAAGGGATTCGGCGTTCCCGACGGCGCCTGGTGGGCGAATCCCCAGATGCGAACACCGTCGAGGCCATTCCATGCCGTCCATTCCCGCGAGGTGAAGACATGCACGTTCTCGCCCCACGCAGCAGCGCTATACAGGCTCTTGGACCCGTACCAGTCGTGATTGCCCGGCGAGATCAGCACCGGGATGGGCGCGATCGCCTCAAACTCACGTTCCAGCAATGTGACCGTGTCCGGAGTGAAGCGGTCGTGCTCGTACAGGTCGCCGGCGCAGAGCAGGGCATCAACGCCGAGCTCGGCGGCGAGCCCGGTGATCCGGCGCAGCGTGCGCCGTAGTTCGGCTCGCCGGAGGTCGGCAAGATCCCTGCCGCCTTGAGCAAACGGCGCATCCAGATGAAGATCCGAGAATGCAAGAAATCGCATACCGCAGAACTTAATGATGGGCTGTCACAACCATGCTGCCCAGATCGGCGGCCAGCGTCCGCAGCAGCTCTCAGCATGCCGCTGTGCTTCGAGGCCGCAGCCAACATCTAGGTGTCAGTTCGCGTGAGGTTGTGTGCGCGTGATGCGGGCGGGCCGCCATCGCTAGCTGACGGCGCCGGCGTCGCGCAGGGCGGCGATCTCGTCGGGTTCCAGACCGAATTGGGCCAGGATCTCGTCGGTGTGCTCGCCGCGCGCGGGGCTGGGCCGTCGGATCTCACCGGGCACCCCATCGATCTGGGTGGCGTTTCGCACAATGCGAATGTCGCCCATCACCGGGTGATGCACCGGCGCGGCCATGCCCAGGTGCTGTACTTGCGGGTCGGCAAATGCCTCGGCCACGCTGTTGACGCGCCCGCACGGGATGCCGACGGCGTTGAGCCGCTCCACCCATTCGTCGCAGCCCGCGGTGGCGAGCTGCTCGCTGATGAGCTTGTTCAGCTCGGCGCGGTTGGCCGAGCGCAGTTTCGTAGACGAGAACCGATCATCGTCAGGCAGATCAGGGCGCCCGATCTCGGCACAGAACGCCCGCCACAGCCGCCCGCCGGGCGCTGCGATGTTGATGCGCCCGTCGGCTGCCTCGTAGGTGCCCATGGGGATCATCGTGGGATGGTCGTTGCCGGCCTGTGGCGGGTCCTCCCCCGCCACCGTCCAGCGAGCCGCCTGGAAATCGAGCATGCCGATCATCGACTCGAGCAGCGAGGTGTGCACCCAGCGACCCTCGCCGGTGCGGGACCGCTCGATGAGCGCCACGAGCACACCGATCGCGAGCTGAAGGCCAGCAGTCACGTCGCTGATCGCCACGCCAGCCCGCACGGGGCCGTGGCCGGGCAGACCCGTGACCGCCATCATCCCGCCGAGGCCTTGGGCAATCTGATCCACGCCGCCCCGGGTGGCGTACGGGCCGTCCTGGCCGAACCCCGAGATGGAGCCCATCACAAGGGCAGGGTTCACGTCGTGCAGCGTCTCCCAATCGAATCCCAGCCGGTACTTGACCGTCGGCCGCAGGTTCTCGATCAGCACATCGGCCGAGCGAACGAGACGGTGCAGCAGCTCACGGCCTGACGGGTTCTTCAAGTCGATGACCAGCGAGCGCTTGTTGCGATGGATATTGAGGTGATCCGGCGAGGCTTCCCGGCCTTCCTCGAATCCGTCGGTGGGCGCATCCACCCGGATGACGTCGGCACCCCAGTCCGCGAGCTGCCGCACGGCCGTTGGCCCGGCGCGGGCAATGGTCAGATCGAGCACGGTGATGCCGGCCAGCGGCAGCTCCGAGCCGCCGGTGGCCTCCGGCGATGGCAAAGCCGTCACTGGCTCACTGATTCGCCGGGTCCGCCACCGAGCCGCGCACGAGCGTGCCTGGGCGGGCACCCGTGAACTCGCCGTCTGCCGACACCTCGACACCCGCCACGAACGTGTGCCGGTATCCCGTCGACCGCTGGATCAGGCGTTTGCCGCCGCTCGGCAGGTCGTAGACCAGCTGCGGGCGCCCCACCCCGAGGGCTTCGAAGTCGACCACGTTGAGGTCAGCGCGGTAGCCCGGCGCGACCAGACCGCGGTCGGCCAGCCCATAGGCGAGCGCGTTGGCGCGGGTCTGCTTGTGCACCAGGAACTCGAGCGGCAGGCCGTCGCCGCGGCTGCGGTCCCGAGCCCAGTGGGTCAGCAGGTACGTCGGGTAGGACGCATCGCAGATGGTGCCGACGTGCGCTCCCGCGTCGCCGATGCCGCAGATGGTGTGCGGATCGGCCAACATCTCGCGGATCACGTCCAGGCTGCCGCCGGTGTAGTTCTCGAAGGGATACAGGAGCAGGGCGTCGCCATCACCGTCCGAGAGCAGGTCCAATGCCAGCTCCCACGGGCTGACGCCCAGGTCTGCAGCGCGGGCTGCCACCGAGGCACGGGGATCGGGCTCGTAGTCGGGCACGTCGCCGAGCTCGAACGCACGCGTGAGCGCGTAGTCCATCCACTTGCTGAACCCGTCCGCCGGCCGGTCTTCAACCAGCGCCCGACGCAGGCTCTCGTCGTCGCGCATGCGGGCGGCTCGCTGCGGCGTGGGCAGATGGGCGATCTGCCGGTAGGCCGGGTGATTGCCGAAGGGATTCACCGACACGTCGAGTCCGAGCATGACGCTGATGGGTCGGCAGCCGACCTGCCCATTCGCGGCAATGCCCGCAGCGTTGGCGGCACGGATGTGATCGAGGGTCTCGCGCCAGAGCTCCGGTGCATTGTCGACCTGCAGCAGCAGCACTGACAGCGGGCGGCCGGACAGCCCGGCGGCTGCGCGAAGGGTTTCGAACTCGCCGGGCCCGAAGTCGGAATTCACCTGCAGCACTCCGGCGCCGGCCTGCCGCATCGCCCGCGCCACCGCGGCCAGCTCGGGATCCCCCGCCGACAGCGACGGCGTCAGCCGACCGTCCGCCGCCTTGTGCTTGGTGGTGCGGCTGGTAGTGAACCCAAGCGCCCCTGCTTCGAGCGCCTCGGTGACCAAGTCGGTGATCCGTTCGAGTTCTTCAGCTGTCGGCACCTCGGCATGATCGGCGCCGCGCTCGCCCATCACGAAGAACCGCAGTGCTCCGTGGGGCAGTTGGCTGCCGACGTCCATCACCCGGGGCGTCGCTGCGAGCGCATCGAGATACTCCGGGTAGCTGGTCCAACAGAAATCGATGCCCTCCGCGAGCACCGTGCCGGGGATGTCCTCCACTCCCTCCATCAAGTTGATGAGGTAGTCCTCGGTGCCCGGCTGCACCGGTGCGAAGCCGACGCCGCAATTGCCGAAGATCGCTGTGGTCACCCCGTGCCACGACGACGGCGTCATCTCGGGATCCCAAGTGGCCTGCCCGTCGTAGTGGGTGTGTATGTCCACCCAGCCAGGGAGCACGAGGTGCCCTTCGGCGTCGATCTCGCGGCGACGCCGGCCGGTCACCTCGCCGACCTCGGCGATCAGCCCGTTGTCGATGGCGACATCGGCTGTACGTGGCGGGCCGCCGCTCCCGTCAACGACAGTCCCGTTGCGGATCACGACATCAGCCATGTGTGCGAGCGTACTGAGTGACGCCGAACCGGAACTGAGGTTGCCCTGTAGACCGGCATGGCCGGTTGTGCATCACATCTCGCGGTCGGTTGCCTGATCCGTCGGCCGCATGCGCCCGTTGCGGCGGCGGCCGATCAGGAAACCCGTGCCCCACGACAGGTGCATCACGGCGAAGGCCCACACCGCCCGCAAGCAACCGCCGGCCGAGGGAAGGCGTTGACGCAGCCGGGCCGCGGCCACCGTGCACGAAGCGAGATAGACGGCCGGCACGATCCCCCCGCGCCGGCGACCACGCGCCAGCTCGAATGCAGACACCGCCAAGCCAACGACCAGCGCAGGCGCTGCAAGATGCCGCAGTCGCATCGAACGCGGATGGCGGCTGACTACCACACGTTTCCAAGCGCCGTACTCGAAGTACTGGCGCGCCAGCGCGGCCCAGGTCGACCGGGGCTGGTACTCCACTACCAAGCTCGGGTCCAGCCACACCACGTGACCCTGCTCGCGCAGGCGCCAATTCAGCTCGTAGTCCTGGTTCCGCACCAACGAATCGTCGAAGCCGCCCACAGAAGCGAGCGCGGCAGCATCGAACACGCCCAGGTACACCGTGTCGACGGGTCCTTCATCGCTCCTGTGCCGGAAGGCGGCCGGACCGCCCCCGAATGGCGACGACAGTGCTGCGGCAATCACCCGGCTCAAGTCACCCTGGCCCACCGGCCGCTGCGCGCCGCCGACATTCGCCGCGCCAGTGCGCTGCAACGTTGCGACGGCTCGCTCCACATAGTCGGCTGGGAGTCTGGCCTGGGCGTCGACTCGCACGATGATCTCGCCGCCGGCGGCACTGACCGCCAGGTTGAGACCCGACGACGTAGTGCCCGCCGGGTTCGAGACCACTCGGATGGGCCGCGCCGGCCGGGCGTTTGAGTCCGCCGTGCGCGCCCGGCGCTGCGCCACCGCCTCGGTGTCATCCGTGCTGGGGGCCGTCGCCACAATCACCTCCATCGGCCCCTGGTAGGTCTGCGCGCTCACCGCGTCCAGGCATGCGGGCAGTTCGGCGGCGCAGTTGCGCGCCGGAATCACCACCGAGACGACGGCCAGGTCCCCGTTGCTGCTCACCGGGCGTTGCGACGAGCCATCACGACAAGGCTCTTCGCCATGATCTCCCAGTCGAGCACCGGCGACCAGTTGACGACGTACTGCAGGTCGTGACCGAGCTTGTAGCCGGGATCGGTCTGGTAGTGGCCTTGGGTCTGCGCTAGTCCAGTGATGCCGGGCGGCACGTCGTGGCGCCTCCCGTACCCAGCGATCTCGCGCTCGAGCCGGGCGACGAACTGCGGCCGCTCAGGCCTGGGCCCCACCAACGACATCGTGCCGGTCAGCACGTTCCACAGCTGCGGCAGCTCGTCAAGCCGGGTGCGGCGCAGCCAACCCATGCCGCTCATCACTCGAGGATCGTTCGAGGCAGCAAGCACCGGACCGTTGGTCTCGGCATCACGCGCCATCGTTCGGAACTTCAGCAGCACGAATGGCGCCCCGCCGCGCCCCACACGTTCCTGCCGGTACAGCACGCCGTTGCCACCCACGATCCTGACGTAGATGGCCACGGCGACTGTGAGCGGCAGCGCAAACGGGGCGAGCAGCACCAAGTACGCCAGATCCAACAGCCGCTTGAAGCGCAGGCGACATACCGGCAGCGCATGGGTTCGCAGCGCCACGAACGGCATGCCCCCGATCTGGCGACTGCGCTGCAGGCCGAGCAATGTGTCCGCCGGCGTGATCCGCCGGAAGACGCCGACATTGCGCAGCTCCAACTCGCCGAGTGGCTCGGGATAGACGGTCTCCAACGGCTCGCCCGAAAGAAGCAGCAGTTCGGTGACTTCGAGGCGATCTGCTTCACCGATGATCAGCGCCGGGTCGGTCAGGCTGCCCGCAACCACTGCGTCGGCCTCGGCATCAGCGAGGTGCTCGCTGGCCGACTCGATGTCGGCAGCCGAACCCACCAGCAGCATCCGGGGCTTGCCGAACCGCAGCAGGCGCACGCGACGTGCACCCCAGCGGTTGAACGAGATCAGCACCGCTCCCGCCACGGCGAGCACCACCAGGTTGCCCCGGGGCATCAGGTAGCGGCCTGTCAGCAACGTGACCGTGGCGTCGCCGCCCGCCGCCATGAACGTCAGCAGCATGGCGCGCGGCAGCCATGGCCGATGCCCCAGACGTTGCTCGAATTCGTAGAGGCCGCCGAAGTAGTAGACGGTCATGTGGAGGAAGGTGGCGACCCCGAATCCGATCAGGTAGTGCATCCGCGGGTATGTCGGCCAGTCGAGGCCGAAACGCACCACGGTGATGGCCACCATCAAGGCGAACAACGTCACGGCGTCGACGACGTACAGGAACCGGAGCCCTCGCCGGCCGGGCGGCACCATGGACGAGGTCGAGGCTTCGCCGGTCGGCTCAGCCTGTTCGGCGATGTTCGGCGTGGTGTCCGGCAGTCGATGCCGCTCCTGGACCACCATCGGGCCGATACTACGCTGCGCCCCTCCCGACGATGGGTGCGGCGATCAGCATCGCAGCGATCAGAATCGGGCGATCGGAAACGACGGATCCTTCATGCGCACTCCACGACGTTTCGCTCGGCTGCGTTCGGGCTGGACCGCCGTGGCCCTCATCTGCGTCGGCGTGCTGCTGCTGTGGGCGCCCGACCTCAGCCTGCCGCTCGGCAACAGCGACGACGGCCGGATCTTCGGCCGCGCGGGCATCCAGGCACGCAACTTCTGGGACCTCGGGCCGCTCGACTCCAGCTTGGGTGCCCGGACTGACCCGTTCATCAGGGCCGAATTCGAGGTGCCGCCCAGGGCCGAGCCGCCCCCCGAGGCAGTCACCTACGCGCATCACCCGCCGCTGAAGCAGTTCCTCACCATCGTCTCGGTGGGCGCCCTGGGCGACAGCCCCCAGGCGGTGCGCATCACCGATTTCCTGCTCGGTGCCGCCACTGTGGCATTCATGGCCGCGCTGCTGCGCGTCGTGGGCATGGGCTGGGGGCCGACGCTGCTCGCACTGCTGGTGATGGTGAGCACGGGCTTCTTCTACGTCTACGCCCGCATGGGCATCAGCTTCTCGATGCTGCTGGCGCTCACCGCGGCCATCGCCTGGCTGCGCCAGGTCGAACGGCCACCTCGATGGGCGCTCGTGGGCGCCGGCGCGCTGGCTGCCCTCACGGCGATGCACTCGTGGATCGCCATTGCGTCGCTAGGCCTGCTGCTGCCGTGGCTGTTCTGGGGCACGCTGCACCGGCGACGTTCCCAAAGCGACGCCGGCGCCGTCGACGTGTCAACCCCAAGCATGGCCGGGTGGCTGCGCCGGGGATGGTCACCGGCATTGACTGCAATGACGGCCGGCGCCCTGCTGGGAGGACTGCTAACCGCCGGTTGGCTGCTGAACGCAACCGACATCTCGGAGCTCAGCGAGAGAATCGCCTTCCGAACCGGCAATGACGTCTCGACGGCAGCCGAGCAGGCCCAGTTCACCTTCGGCGAGTTCCTCCAGCGCCAATGGACATTCGCAGGTCACGAGCTGCTGACATCGTGGTGGCTGCGCCTGCTGTTCCTGCCGGCGCTCATCGTCGGCCTGATCGACCGGCGAACCCGCGGACCGGTGGTGGTGACGCTCGCTGTGGCCATGTCGCTCACGTTCGCGCTGCAACAGGGTGCGTGGATCCACCGCCTGTGGAACTTCCCGTGGGTGGCTCCCACATCCATCGGCATCGCGGCCCTCGCCGACGCGATCCGTCGATTGCTGCAGGGCCCCGCGGCAAGGCTCCGAGCGCCGCTGGGAGCAGCCGCAGCGGCAGTGACGCTGGTGACGCTGGCCTTCGTGGTGACGGGCTCGACACGGGATTTCTATCTCGACAGGCCCGCCGATGCCGGAGCTGTTCTGGAACAGGCACAAGATGATCCACGAGTCGGCGAAGCGGAATTGGTGTGGTTCACCTCGGGCATCTGGACGCCGCGTTGGATCTCGTACTACCTCGACCTGCCGGTGTGGATGCTCGACGACTCCGTCCTCGGCCAGGTCGCTGCCACCGACGTGATCCTCGTGCGCAACGATCGGGTGCCCTCCTTCGTGCCTACCAAATCGATGGCCGCGCCGCTGGCCGCCGGTGAGGACTACACGCTGATCTCGGCAGAGGAACTCGCAAACCGCCAGTGATCGGCGAGCATCTGGCCCAGGTCTCGTTGCGCGCTCCAGCCGAGCTCAGCTTCGGCGCGACTGCAGTCGGCCCACGACTCGGCGATGTCGCCGGGCCGGCGGCCCACGATCTCGCAGGGGACCGGCCGACCCGTGACGGCCTCGACCGCCGCCACCAACTCGCGCACCGTGGTGCCTGCCCCGGTGCCGAGATTGAACACACGGCTGCGGCGGGTGCCGAGGTCGGCGTTGAGCGCTGCCACATGCCCTTCAGCCAAGTCCGTCACGTGGACGAAGTCGCGCACGGCTGTGCCGTCGCGAGTGTCGTAGTCATTGCCGAAGATCTGCAATCGGCTGAGGGCGCCCAGCGCCACTTGCATGACCGCTGGTACGAGATTCTGGCCAGCGGTGATCGGCTGCTCCCCGATGCATCCCGAGGGGTGCGCGCCGACCGGGTTGAAGTAGCGCAAGACGACGGCCTGCATGGCGGAGGATGCCGCGGCGTCGGCGAGGATGTGCTCGCACATCAGCTTGGTGGTGCCGTACGGGCTCTGGGGTGCAGGCAGTGTGTCCTCGCTGACCGGCAATTGCTCGGGCGTTCCGTACACCACTGCCGACGAGCTGAAGACGAAGCGATCAATGCCGCGCTCCACAGCGATCTCCGCCAAGCACAACGTTGAGAGAAGGTTGTTCCGGTAGTACCGCAGCGGATCGGCAAACGACTCCGGAACGCTCTTGTGCGCCGCGAAGTGCACGATCGAATCGAAGTCGTGTTCGTCGCAGAGCTGACGGACTGCGGTGCGATCCGCCGCATCGCCTTCAACGACTGCCAAATCCGGCGTCGTCAGCTCTCGCAGCTCTCCAACCGTGCCGGGCCGGGCGTTGGAGAAATCATCCAGTACGACGACATCGCGCCCGGCCGCATGCAGAGCAGCCACCGTGTGGCTCCCGATGTATCCGGCGCCACCGGAGACGAGCGTCGTCATGTGGGCAGTGTGCCACCCTCCCGCGACAGGCGACCGGTATGGTGAATATTCGGTCGGATGGCCGCGGTGGCCCTGCTGCACATGTCAAGGAGCAGATCTTTGGAGCACGTTCGCGAACCGTTCGCCGAAGGCCGTCCGGGCGCGGCCGGGGCGTGCGGCCGCACCGGTGCCTCTGCGGGCAGAACGCGTCGACTGCTGAGCTGGGCGACTTGGCTCGTCGCACTGATGCTGCTGGCAGCGTGCTCGTCCATCACGGTGCCGCCGGAGACGACCGAGGTCGAACCCGCACCGGCAGCCACGTCGGCGACGACCGTCACACCGCCCACCGCCGCCGCACCGACGGTTGGAACGACTCCGCCGACGACAGCAGCGCCGGTCACCTCGGTTGCCGTCAGCGAGCCAGCTACTGCCACCACGACCGCTGCGCCGCAGTTCACAGCGCCCTTCACCGGCTTGCCGACGCCCACCGAGATGTTGCGGCCCGCCGCAGTCGTGAAGATCGACAACCACCCCCGAGCCTTGCCGCAGTGGGGTCTCAACCATGCCGACGTCGTCTACGAGGAACTCGTCGAGGCCCGGCTCACGCGATTCGCAGCGATCTTCCATTCCACCGATGCCGACGTGGTCGGCCCTGTCCGCTCGGCTCGCACCGGCGACTTTGCACTGCTGTCGAACCTCAACCGGCCCATCTTCGTGAACTCGGGAGCCAACGATTACACCGCGCGAGCCCTCCGCAGGGTCGACGCCATCGCCATCATCGACGGGGCGGCCATCGCCAAGGGCGTGTTCGAACGCTCGCCAGAGAAGAACGCCCCCCACAATCTCATTACCGACACCGCTCGTATCTATGCAGCGGGTGCAGCCGAAGGCAGGACACCCCCGAAGTACTTCCGGTTCCGTGCCCAAGGCGAGCCGCTGGCGCGGGGCACGGCGATCAGCGGTGTGGATGTCGACTACGGGCAGATCAAGGCGTCATACCGCTGGGACGCAGCCGCCGGCGGCTGGGCTCGCACGCAGAACGGCAACGACCACACTGATTTCGACGGCGTGCGGATTGCGCCCGAGAACGTCATCGTGCAGTTCGTGCGGTATCGCCAGAGCCCAGCCGATGCTGCCACCCCGGAGCCGGTGCTGACCGGCGGCGGAGAAGCATGGATCTTCAGCGACGGCATGCTGGTGCGGGGCACCTGGGAGCGCTTGTCGGAACTCGACGTCACTGTGTTCCGCTCCGACAATGCCCTCGTCGTGCCGCTGACACCCGGACGCACCTGGATCTCGCTGGCCCGGGCAGGAACGGCGGAGATCGTTCCCTGATCCGGTCGGCTCAGCCCGTCGATCAGCCGAATTCGTGACGAGGCACGTCCGACCACAGCCGCTCGAGGTCGTAGCACTCGCGGCTGGGCTCGTGGAAGATGTGCGCCACGAACTCGCCGAAGTCGAGCAGCACCCAGTGCGCCTCGTCGAGTCCCTCGGTGCGGAGGGGCCCGGGACCGCCAGCCGCCTTCACGTGCGCTTCCATCATCTCGGCAATGCGTCGCACGCGCCGTGCGTTGGGGGCGCTCGCGATGATGAACCAATCGGTGATGGCGAGCACGTCGCCCACGTCGAGCGCCACGATGCGCTCGGCCGACATCTCCGCTGCTCCGTCCACGGCGGCTTGCACCAGCGGCGGCACTTCGGCGCCTGTGTCGGTCGGGCTCGGCTGGAGGGCGTGCACCCCGGAAGAGACCGGGGACGCCTGCCGAACCGATGCCACGTTCACGGAGAATAGAGCCTGTGCTCGACGATGTAGCTCATGACGGCGGGCGGCACGAGCTGGGCTGCCTCGGGCGGGGCTTCCCGCCCAGCGCTTTGGGCGAGCAATTGGCGCACCGACGTTGCTGACACGTCGACAGGTTCCATCCGCACGGTCTCGGTGCGCCAACCGTCGACTTGGATGGGCTGCTCGCCTCGTGATTGCAGGACCGCGAGCGTCACACGCTCAGCGAGCTCGGCGGCCCGGTGCCACGTCGTCACGCCGCTCGCTGCGGCGGGGCCGATCACCAGCACCGTCTCAGCGCCGGGCTGCGCTAGCTGCGCGACGGTGTCGATGGTGTAGGTCGGCCCGCCTCGCCGGATCTCCAGATCGCTCACGGCCGTGCCAGCGACGTCGCGAAAGGCCAGCCGGGCCATGGCGAGCCGGTTGTGGGGGAGCGTGACGACCCGCTCGGCTGACTTCTGCCACGGATCGTTCGCGACCACGATGTGGAGCAGGTCGATGCCGAGCTGCTCTCGCGCACAGACCGCAGCGGCAACGTGACCGGCGTGGGGCGGGTCGAACGTGCCCCCGAAGATCGCTTGTCGCGGCGGCACCGCAGCAGTGTAGAGTCACGCCACACATCAGTTCTGCAGCGCACACCGGGGTACCACTGCATTGATCGGGGCGCCCCCGGTGGCGGCTGTTTGCGCGCGTCGTGCGCCATGTGCTATGTTTGATTGTCCGCCCAAAGCAGTGCTGCGCAAGGTCCGGCTTCTCGGACTTGGCATCGCCTGCGGGCGTACAAGCAAGACCGGTGCCGTCAGCACGTCGGTGCCACGCCTGAGTTGGGGCTGCCCCAGTCCTGCGAAGGCGGAACATACCCGGTGCCCCCTACCGGGTGGCATGCCAGGGCGGCATGCAAGCGAAGACGAAGAACCGGCTGCCCCCTGCCGGTTGGAGCGAATGTCATGGATTCAGTTGGCCAGTACCTGAACGAGATCGGTGCGGTGGCACTGCTCACCGCAGAAGACGAGCGGATGCTCTCCCAGCAGATCGAGGCAGGACGCGATGCCAGGACGCGCCTCGACAGCGACGAGGAGCTGTCGGTGGCCGAGCGGCGCGAACTGCGCAAGGCCGTGCAGACCGCTGCGGCGGCACGCGACCGCTTCATCCGGGCGAACCTCCGCCTGGTCGTGTCGATCGCACGCCGCTACCCGCTGCCTCCCACGCTGGAACTGCTCGACCTGATCCAGGAAGGCAACCTCGGCCTCGAGCATGCGGTCGAGAAGTTCGACTGGCGGCGCGGCTTCAAGTTCTCCACCTACGCCACCTTCTGGATCCGTCAGTCGATCGGGCGCGCACTCGATCAGAAGGGCAGCCTCATCCGGCTGCCTTCGGACCGCTCTGCCACGCTGCGGGCCGCGCTGCGGCACAACGGCGGCGACAGCGACTCGCTCGATGACGAGAACGCATGGCTGCAGCGGATCAGCACGCCCACCTCGCTCGACAAGACCGTCGGCGACGACGGCGACAGCGCGCTCATCGACCTGATCGGCGACGATGCGCCAGGTCCGGAGCACTACGCCATCGAGTCGGCCCGCAAGACCATGGTGCACTCCATGCTCGGCCGCCTCGACCCGCGAGCCCAGTACGCCGTCAAGCGGCGCAACGGCCTCATCGACGGCGAGCAGCGCAGCTACCGCGAGATCGGCGAAGAGCTGGGTGTAACGGCCGAGGCGGCACGCCGCCTGGTCAAGCGCGCCGTCGATGAGCTGCAGAGCCTCGCCGCCGACGGCGAGTTCGTAGACATCGATGCCGACGCAGACGCTGTCTGACGACGCAGCCTCATCATCCGGCGCGCCCAGCCCCGCCGGATCTCCCGAGCACGCTGCGGATTGGCATCCCGGCTCATGGGCCGACCGGTCCGCCGGTCAGCAGCCCGAATGGCCCGACGCTGACGCGCTGGCAGCATCGCTGGCCGAGTTGCGCCGGCGTCCGCCGCTGGTTTTTGCAGGCGAGGCCAGGCGGCTGACCGAGCTGCTCGGGCACGTCTGCGCCGGCAAGGCTTTTGTACTGCAAGCCGGCGATTGCGCTGAGTCGTTCGAGCTTTCGACCGCAGATCAGATCCGCGACCGCCTCAAGGTGATCCTGCAGATGGCCGTGGTGATGCAATACTCCGCCGGGCTGCCCATCGTGAAGGTGGGTCGGATCGCTGGTCAGTTCGCCAAGCCGCGCAGCGCGGCCACCGAGACCCGCGACGGCCAGACGCTGCCCATCTTCCGCGGCCACATCGTCAACGACATCGCGTTCGAACCTGAAGCCCGCACTCCCGACCCGTCCCGCCTGCTGCACGCATACAGCACATCGGCGGCAACGCTCAACCTGCTGCGGGCGTTCACACGGGGCGGCTACGCCGACCTGCGGCAGGTGCACGACTGGAATCAGGAGTTCGTGGCCTCCAGCCCGGCTGGCCAGCGCTACGAGGTGCTGGCCAGCGGCATCGATGCGGCCCTGCGGTTCATGAACGCCTGCGGGCTCGACACCGACGACAGCGCCATGCGGCAAGTGGAGCTCTACACCAGCCACGAGGCGCTGCTGCTGGGCTACGAAGAAGCGCTGACCCGTACCGACAGCATCACCGGCGATTGGTACGACTGCTCGGCGCACATGCTGTGGGTCGGTGAGCGCACTCGCGAGCTCGATGGGGCCCACGTGGAGTTCTTGCGGGGGGTACACAATCCGATCGGGGCGAAGCTGGGCCCCACCGCCACACCCGACGAGGCGCTGGCACTGTGCGAAACGCTGAACCCGAACCGGATCCCCGGGCGGCTGACCCTGATCAGCCGCATGGGAGCCGGCAACGTGGTGGAGTGCTTCGAACCCATCCTGCGAGCGGTCACCGACGCCGGCCACCCGGTGGTATGGCAGTGCGACCCCATGCACGGCAATACCTTCAGCACCGAAGACGGGGTCAAGACCCGCCATTTCGACGCCATCCTGGCTGAGATCCGCCAGTATTTTGCCGCTCACGCTGCCGCTGGCACCTGGCCCGGAGGCATTCATCTCGAGATCACCGGCGATGCGGTCACCGAGTGCATCGGCGGCAGCGACGAACTGGCTCAGCACCAGCTCGGCGACCGCTACGAAACCATGTGCGACCCGCGCCTCAACGGCCGCCAGTCACTCGACTTGGCCTTCCTGGCCTCCGACCTGCTCGCGTCGGCCAGAAACGGCGCCGGCTAAGCCCCCCAGCTAGGCGAGGTTGTCGACGAAGCCCTCGAGCTGGCGCAGGTTGCGGCACTCGAACACGCCGTCGGTATAGGTCGAGTATTCGGTGATCACCGAGTCGCCGGTGTCCCAGTACGACCGAGGTTCGGGGTTCAACCAGAACACCGAACGGGCCCGCTTCTGGCACTCCTTGAGCACCCACGCATTCGTCGAGTGGTAGTTGTTGCGGGCATCGCCTAGGAACATCATCGTCGACTTGGCGTTGACGTCTTTGCCAAAGTTCTCCCAGAACACGCCGAAGGCATGGCCGTAGTCGGAATGGCCGTCGACCCAGACGACATCGGCTTCGGTGTTCACCCGGTGCACCGCGTTGGTGATGTCCTCCTCGTTCTGGAACATGTGGGTGACCTCGTCGATGCCGTCGATGAAGACGAACGAGCGCACTTTGGAGAACTGGTTCTGCAGCGCATACACCAAGTGCAGCGTGAACCTGGCAAACGCCGCCACAGAGCCCGAGATGTCAGCGACCACGATGAGCTCGGGCTTGTTCGGCCGGGGGTGGCGGAAGCGCGGCTCCGCGGGCACGCCGCCATAGCTGAGCGAACGCCGCACTGTGGCCCGGAAGTCGAGCGGGCCACGCCGCTTGTGCTTGCGCTTGCGCGCCAGTCGAGCGGCCAGCTTGCGGGTCAGGGGTTGGATGGCCTTGCGGATGTTCGCCATCTCTTCACGGCTGGCGTGCATGAAGTCGACATCTTCGGGAAGCGGCTTGCGCAACGTCTTGGCCATGGCCTCGACACCCCGGTCGGCCACGAGTCGACGCCGGATCTCGGCTTCGATCTCGCGCTTGAGCTGCTCGATGCGGTTCTCGAATTCCTCGCGTTCAAGCCGTTCCGCGAGCGGCGTCATCTCACCGTCGTAGCGCTGCGAGGATTCCTCGATCAGCCGATCCAGCATCCCGTCCAGATCGAGGTTGCGCAGTGTGCGGTACAGGTAGTAGGTGCCGCCGACAGGTCGACCCGGTTCCATGCCCGCGAACTGCGTCACTGCAGCCCGGGCCATGGCCGCCATCATCGCCTCGTCGGCGTTCAGCAGCGCCCGGAAGAGCATCTCGGCAATCTCTTCGGGCGACATGTCCTGGCCGCCGCCGCGGCCGCCCATGCCCTGCATCTGCTGGGACATCCACTCTTCGAGATTGTCGGGATCGAACTCCCCGTTGCCTTCCTCGTCGCCGACGTTGTACTCCGGCCCACGCAATGAGAAGTACACCTCGAAGACCGTCTCGAATGCTCGCCAGTGCTGCTCGTTCTTGACGAGCGTGGCCGCAAGCGCGTACTTGAATGCGTCGCGGTCTTCGATGGGAATGTGCTTGACAGCCTCCATGGCGTCGAGGTTCTCCGTCAACGAGACCGGCAGGCCGGCGTTGCGCAGCTCCCCGACGAAGCCGCTGAGCAGATCCAGCATGGCTGACCCCTGTCTCCCGTCTCCTGCCGCGGCTAGGCCTCGACCGTCAGCTCTTTGGCGGCCTTTTCGATATCAGACTGATACTTGAGCAGGATGTGGAGCGTCTCCTTTGCCTGCTCGACATCGATGTTCTCGATGCCCAGCAGTACCAAGGTGCGGGCCCAGTCCAAGGTTTCCGACACCGACGGCGCCTTCTTCAGCTCGAGCTGCCGGATGGAACGCACGACGCGTGCGATCTGCTCGGCCAAGTTCTCGCTGATGCCGGCGACCTTGGTGAGGACGATCTGCTTCTCGCGTTCAAGGTCCGGATAGTCGATGTGCAGGAACAGGCAACGCCGCTTGAGTGCCTCGGACAGCTCACGGGTGTTGTTCGACGTCAGGAACACCAACGGGATCTGGCTGGCCATGATCGTGCCGAGCTCGGGAATCGAAACCTGGTAGTCCGACAGGATCTCGAGCAGCAGCGCCTCGGTCTCGATCTCGACCCGGTCCACCTCGTCGATCAGGAGAACCACCTTGTCTTCGGCGCTGATGGCTTCGAGCAGCGGTCGGGTGAGCAGGAACTCGTCCTGGAAGATGTCGTCCTGCAACTCCACCCAGTCCTCGTGTTCGGCGTCGACGCCTCGGTCGGCCTGGATGCGCAAGAGCTGCTTCTTGTAGTTCCACTCATACAGCGCCTTGGCCTCGTCGAGCCCCTCATAGCACTGGAGGCGAATGAGGCGAGCGCCGCTCATCGCTGCCACCGACTTGGCCAGCTCTGTCTTGCCAGTGCCTGCCGGTCCTTCGATGAGGACTGGCTTGCCGAGACGCTCGGCCAGGAAAACCACGCTGGCGATGCCGTCGTCGGCGAGGTATTCGACTTTCGCCAAGCCTTCACGGACACCCGAGAGGTCTCCGAACATTGTCTCGTTCATTCTGGGTGTCTCCCCTGTGGGTGTCAGAGTGGGTGCCGGGCCACCGGCACTGCGTCGCCGGGCAACTGGACCGGTCAGACAGTGTGGCAGCCGCGGCCACCTTTCGGCACGGCTATCCCCGCGTGTGACCCGTTCCGGTCACCACGAACTTGGTGGTCGTGAGCTGTTCAAGGCCCATGGGGCCGCGGGCATGCAGCTTTTGGGTGCTGATTCCGATCTCTGCGCCGAAGCCGAATTCCTCGCCGTCCACGAAGCGGGTCGAGGCGTTGACAAGCACGGCAGCGGCATCCACCCGGCGGGTGAATTCCTGGGCGGCGGCCAGATCACCGGTCACGATGGCTTCGCTGTGGCCCGTGCCATGCTGATTGACGTGGTCGATGGCAGTGTCGAGGTCATCGACGACCGCAACGCTCATCTTGAGCGCCAGGAACTCTGTCGCGAAGTCGTCTGGGCTGGCCGGGCCGATCTGGGGTGAGATGGCCTGCGCAGCCGCGTCGCCCACAAGCTCCACGCCGTCCAAGTCGCCCACGATGCGGGGCAGGAACGCGTCAGCCACGTCGCGGTGGACTAGGAGTGACTCCGCAGCGTTGCACACCGAGGGGCGGCTGAGCTTCGCGTTGGCGACGATGTTGGCTGCCATGTCCAGATCTGCCGCCGTGTCGACGTACACGTGGCAATTGCCGTCGCCGTCGAGGACATAGGGCACGGTGGCATTGGCGAGCACCGAGGCAATGAGTGCCGGGCCACCCCGGGGGATAAGACAGTCGATGTGGTCGCGCAACCGCATGAACTCGGTGGCGGCGCTGTGGCGCGTATCGGTGACCAGCACCAGAGCGTCTGCGGGCAATCCCGCTTTGACCAAGCCTTCGCGCAGCGCTTCGGCGATCGCCATGTTGGAGTTCAGCGCAGCCCCCGAGCCTCGCAGGAAGGCTGTGTTGCCCGACTTCAGACACAGACCGAAAGCGTCTGAGGTGACGTTGGGCCGGCTCTCATAGATGATCGCCACCACGCCGAGCGGCACCCGCACCCGCTCCACTGCCAGGCCGTTCGGGCGCACCCACCCGTCGACCACCTGGCCGACTGGGTCAGCGAGGGCCGCTACGTTGCGCAGGCCTGCCGCCATGGCCGAGATGCGGCCAGGGTCAAGCCGCAGACGGTCGATGAGCGTCGCCGAGGTGCCGGCAGCTTCGGCGTTGGCCACGTCGTCGCGGTTGGCCGCGAGCACGCTGTCGCTTGCCTCTTGCAGCAGATCTGCGGCCGACAGCAGGGCCTCGTCTCGTACGGCACCGGGTGCTTGCGCCAGGACGGTCGCCGCGGCCTTGGCGCGCTCGCCGAGCACTGTCATTGGCAGGACAGCGGGCATTTCCACGTCAGGCACCTACGAGGATGCGCGGATTGGCGGAGCTTCCCCTTGCGTCACCCATTGTTATCGCAGGCTAGTGGCGTCACCCGGTATCACCCCAGAACGACGAGATCGTCGCGGTGCACGACCAGTGGGTGCAAGCCTTCGGGCAATTGGTCGCTGCGCAGGCCCGCGGTGGCTCGCAGGCCCTCAGCGTCAATGGCCGCGAGGCCCTTGGCGAAGGTCTCCCCTTGCGGGTCGATGATGTCAACGGCTTCGCCAGCCGCGAAGGAGCCCTCGTGCCCGACGACGCCGGCTGCGAGCAGCGACTTTCCGCCGGCCGACACGGCGCGACGGGCGCCGTTGTCGACAGTCACCGATCCTCTCGCAGCGACGGCAAAGCCGATCCAGAGCTTGCGAGCAGAGACTCGTGCATCTCGTGCCGGCACGGTGGTGCCGACACCCGGCCGGGCCGCTGCAGCGTCGGCGACCACGTCGGGGCGGCGGGCGGAGGCGATCACCGTGCGCACGCCGCTCCACGAAGCCATCCGGGCCGCTGCCAGCTTTGAGGCCATGCCGCCGCTGCCGACCGCATTGGCAGAACCCGCCGCGGCCTGCAGCGACGGACTCACCTCCAAGATCTCCGAGATGAGCGAGGCTTCCGGGTCGATGTTCGGATCGGCAGTGAGGACACCTGGCATGTCGGTCAGCAGGATCAGTACATCGGCACGCACCAGGTTGGCGACGAGGGCGGCAATACGATCGTTGTCGCCATAGCGGATGGCATCGTCGGCGATTGCGTCGTTCTCGTTGACGACCGGCACGACTCCGAGATCGAGCAGGTGATGGAACGTGGCTCGGGCGTGCAGGTACTGATCGCGATCGCGGAAGTCGTGCGGGGCGATGAGCACCTGGCCGACCACCATCCCCTCGGCGGCGAACAGCTCCCGATAGGAGGCCATGAGGTCGATCTGGCCGACGGCTGACAACGCCTGGAGCCGTTCCGGCTCGGTTGGCCGCTCGACCTCCAATCGCTGCACGCCTGCGGTGATCGCACCGGAGGTGACCACGATCACTTCGTGACCGGCTGCGCGCACGACCGCCACATCCGACGCCAGCTTCGCTACGGCATCAAGATCGACGCGCCCGTCCGACGTGGTGATGGACGAGGTCCCGATCTTGGCAATCAGCCGCAGTGAGGCAGGCATCGACGTCAATCCTGCCGTCTTCTGGTTCTCAACGCAGTCATCTGAGTCATGTATCTGGCTCGTACGTGAATTCGAATTCGCCGATGCGCACCAAGTCACCCGACTGGGCGCCGTTGCGAGCCAAGGCCCGTGACACGCCAAGCTTCTCCAAGCGCCGCTGCGCCCATGCCAGCGCAGCGGGATCGGTGAGATCCGACAGAGCAACGGCGCGGCGGGCTTGACGGCCCTCAATCTCGAAGACGCCGTCTGCGAGG